>JBCBDK010000228.1:0-6733 GCA_038529675.1 Actinomycetota bacterium | reverse complement strand
CGAGGTGACGGTCGCTTTCGAGATCTGCAGGTCGGCTTCGGGAACGACCGGATTCGACGACGAACCGGTGTTGTTGCCGGGTGTCGGGTCGGGTGTGCCAGAGGAGTCGATGACCGCGGTGTTGGCGACGGTACCGACGGCTCGGTCACTGATGGTTCCGGTGACCGTGACGGTGATGGCGTTGGCCGCCCCGACGCCGATGCTCGCGAACGAGCACGACAGGTTCGGGCTGGTGATCGAGCAGCCCGGTGTGGCGGTGATCGGATTGGTGAAGTCGGCGGGAATCGCGTCGCTGATCACGACGTTCTGCGCATCGGATGGACCGTCGTTGGTGACGGTGATCGTGTACGTCGCCGCCTCGCCCGGCTCGAAGCTGATCGGTGTGCCGACCTTCTCGATCCGCACGTCGGCGGACGGTGCGACCGGCGTGTCGATCGTGGCGGACTTCGGGGTCGGTTGTGTTCCCGGATCGGTCGGCGTCTGGATGGTCGCGGTGTTCGACAGGTCGGTGGTGGCCGATGCGAGCACGGTGCCGGCGATGTCGATCGTGAACGTGCCGACCGGAACCGACGCGCCGGTACAGGTGACGACGTTGGCTCCGATGACGCTGCAGGTGAATCCGGCCGGCGCGCTCGCCGAGGGTGTCGCCGTGACCGACCCGGTCTCGAAGATCGCCGACACGTCGTCGGTGACGACGACCGACGTGGCGACCGACGGACCGGCGTTCCCGACGGTGAGGGTGTAGGTCAGGGGCTGCCCCGGCACGGCCGCGGCGAGATCGGCGACCTTGGCGATGCTCACGTCGGCGACGGCCGACACCGTGGTCTGCTCCTCACCGTTGGCGTTCGACGAGCCGTTGTTGTCAGGAACCGGGTCGGTTTCGGTGGCGCCCGCGGTGGCTTGGTTGGTGATCGTCGAGCCGTCTGCGAGGCCGGCGTCGACGAGGACCTCGAAGCTGCGCGTGGCGGTCTGGCCCGAGGCGAGTCCGCCGAGATCACAGGTGATCGTGGTGCCCGCAGCGGTGGCGCCGCCCGGCGTGGTGCAACCGGCAGGCAACGACGACGCGACGAGGGTGGCACCGGCCGGAACGTCGTCGGTGAGTTCGGCGTCGGTCGCGGTGGACGGACCGTTGTTACGAACCGAGACCGTGTACGAGAACGACGTGCCGGCCTGCACGGGGTCTGCGCTGTCGGTCTTGGCGACGACTTCGATGTCGGCTTCGCGATCGACGTCGGAACGCACGCTCGCCGAGTCGTTGGTCGGCGTCGGATCTGCGGTCGACGATGTCACGGTCGCCGTGTTGACCACGTCGTCAGCGTTGCCGAGCGTGCCGTCGGTGGCTGCGGCCGCGGCGTCGACCGTGGCCGAGACGGTGATCACGACCGAGTCGCCGTCGGCCAGATCGCCGACGGCGCACGGGAGCGACGTGCAGACGTTGGGGGTCGAGGTCACGGCGCCGAAGGTGACGCCCGCCGGCGCGGTGTCGGCGACATCGACATCGGTGGCGTCGGACGGGCCGTCGTTGGTGACGGTGATCGTGTAGTCGAACGTCTCGCCGGCGGTCACGAGTGCCGGTGCCGCCTTCTCCACTCTCAGGTCGCCAGCGGCCGTGACATCGGTGTCGACGGTCGACGAGTCGTTCCCCGGCGTGGGGTCGGTGCTCGAGCTGGTGATCGAGGCCGTGTTGCTCAGCACGTCGACACCGATGGTCGCGTCGGCACGTACGTCGACGTTGATCGTGATGGTGACGAGGTCGCCGTCGTCGAGATCACCGAGATCACAGGTGATCGTCGTGCCCGGCGTGCAGGTGCCGGCACTCGACGTGATCCGAGCGGAGGTGATCGATGCGGCGTCGATGATGGTGGTGTCGAGCAGGTCGGTGAGCTCGACATCGGTCGCCTGCGACGGGCCGTCGTTGCGGACTGCGATCGTGTACTGCAGCCCCCCGATGAACGACGGCGGTACGTTGCCGTCGCTCACCCGTGTCTCCCCGGCGACGACGGTGACCGGGCCGCTCTTGGTCACGCTGACATCGGCCGAGCGGGTGACCGTGACCGGCGCATCGGCAGTCTTCGGGCTCCCCGGTTGGGCGTTCGGATCGGTCGGGGACTCCACCGTCGCGGTGTTGACCGTCGGCCCGGGCGCCACGGTGCTCGGGAAGTGTCCCACCACGATCACGTCGGCCGAACCACCGGCGTCGACCGTGCCGAGATCACACGGGAACGTGGTCGCCGACGCACACGAACCCTGACTCGGTGTGATCGAGTCGACGACGAAGCCGGCCGGCAAGGTGTCGCCCACCTCGACGTCGGCTGCGTCGGAGGGGCCGGCGTTGGCGACGGCGATGGTGTAGGTGACCGGACCGCCACCTGCGTCGATCGTGGTCGGGCTGGCGGCTTTGGTGATCGACAGGTCGGCCGACGGCGTGAGCGCCGTGGTCTCGTTGCCGGTGGAGGTACCGAGCAGGTTGGTCGTGGTCGACGTCGGCACGTCGGTGACGTTCACGAGCGATCCGGTTGCCGAGGCGTCGACCGTGCCCCGGATCAGAATCGAGACCGAGCCGCCGGCCGGGATTCGGGCGAACGTGCACGACACGCTGGTGTCGCACGTGCCGTCGGGCGACGACGCCGCGCTCGCCGCGTACTCGGCCGGGAGCGTGTCGCCGAGCACGACGTCGAGCGCGTCGGAGGGGCCGGCGTTGTCGATGGTGATCGTGTAGTCGAGCGGACCGCCCGGCGTCGCCGGGTCGACCGAATCGGACTTCGTGACGGTCAACGTGGCCTCCGACCCGACGGTGACGGTCTCCTGGGCCGAGTTGGCGGTCGGGTCGTCGGGCGAACTCGCCGTGGCGGTGTTGGGCAGCACCGTGGCGGGTGGCGTCGCGGCCGAGACGGTCGCGTCGTAGGTGATCTGGACGGTTGCGCCGACGGCGAGCACGTCGAGATCGCAGTTGACCGCGTTGCCACTCGACGTACACGAGCGCGGTGCGACCGGTGCGGCACCGTCGATCTGGATGCTGCCGGCGTCGAGGGTCAGCCCGCCCACGAGCGGGTCGCCGAGGAAGCTGCTGTTCGCAGAGGACGGGCCGTTGTTGGTGACCTCGACGGTGTAGGTGATGGTCTCACCGGCGTTGGGCGTGTCGTCGCTCGCCACCTTGGTGATCGAGAGATCGGCCTCGCGTTGGATCGTGATGGGGTCGACGTCGTCGTTGTTGCCGGGGTTGCGGTCCGGAGTCGCGCTGGCGACCGACCCTGTGTTGTTCACCGATCCGGCAGGAGCATCTGCGGGGACTGCGACGACGACCGTGACGGTCAGCGAGTCACTCGCGTTCATCGACGCATCGGCGGAGCAGCTCAGGGTGGACGTGCCCGGGGCGTTGCATGTGATGCCGGTGCCGGTTGCGCTGACGACGGTCATCCCCACCGGCAACAGGTCGTCGATCACCACGGTGTCGGCGACCGAGGGGCCGTCGTTGGTGACCTGGAGGGTGAAGGTGGCCTGCTGGCCGGCGATGACTGTCGGGGAGGCGCCGCCCACCCACTCCTTGTCGATGCGGACGTCGGCTTCTGCGGCGAGGTCGACCTGCGCGGTCGAGGAGTTGTTCGGGGTGTTCGGGTCGTCGGCGTACGTGACGGTCGCGGTGTTGTCGACCGACGGTGTCGCCGCCCCACCGGGCACGTTGCCTGCCACGTCGATCACGACGCTTCCACCCGCTGGGATCGGGGTGGACGACGTGCAGGTGATCGCGTTCGAGGGGGCCGGGCAACCGTCGCCCGTGAGCGATGTGACGACGAGCGGAGCGGGAACGTTGTCGCTCACCGTGTACGGGCCGCTCGTGTCGGACGGACCGTCGTTGAACACCTCGATCGTGAAGTCGAACGCGGTGCCGGCGACGATCGGATTCGCCTGGATCAACGTCTTGACGATCCGGAGGTCGGCGCTGTTGACGACGGGGTCGGTGGCCGAGTCGGTGGAGTCGGTGGGGTCGGTCGGGCTGGACACGGTCGCCGAGTTGACGAGGTTGGCGCCGGTGGCGTCGGCAGGCACGTCGGCGGTGATGATCACGTCGACCTGGCCGCCTGCGTTGATCGCGCCGAGCGAGCAGGTGATGTTGGTGGTGCCCGAGCAGGAACCGGTGGTCGGCACGGCGCTGACGAGTTGCAGCGGGCTGGGGAGGGCATCGGTGACGGTGACGGCCTGCGCGGTCGAGGGACCTGCGTTGTCGACCCTGACTCGGTAGGTGACCTGCTCGCCGGCGACCACGGGTGCGTCGAGCGTGGTCTTGTCGATCGACAGATCGGCCACCGCGTCGATGTCAGTGGTCTCGGTGGTGACGTTGTCAGCGCCATTCGGGTCCTGGTACGCGGACCGGACCTCGGCCCGGTTGGTGACCTGCGCTCCGGCGAACGGCAGCACCTGGGCGGTCACGCTCACCGTGACGGAATCACCGACCTCGAGCACTTGATCGAGCAGACACGAGCGCGATCCGACGTCGCAGACGCCGGTGTACCCGTCGGGGTTGGTGTCGACGGCGATCGCCGTGATCGCGAACTGCCCGTCCGGTTGGTCGGAGATCCGGACGCCGGCGGCGTCGGACGGACCGTTGTTGGTGACGACGAGGTCGTATTCGATCGTGCCACCGGCCGGGACCGGGTCGACGGCGTCGGACTTCGCGATCTCGAGGTCCGAGACAGGAATGGCGGTCACTCGGGCGGTTGCCGAGTCGTTGAACGGCTGGTCGTCTTCCTCGTTGCCGCTGACCGTGGCGGTGTTGGTCACCTGGGTGCCGACCGCGAGGTCGGGCGGTGTGTCGGTCGTGACCGTGAACGTCGTGTCGGTGTTGGCGGCGAGCGTCCCGATCGCACAGCTGACCGCCGTCGCCCCGACCCCGCCGGTGCACGGGATGCTCGACGATGCGTAGGTGTTGTCGACCATCGCGTCGGCGACCGAGACGCCGGTGGCGTCGTTGGGGCCATCGTTCACGACCCTGATGGTCCACGTGACCTGATCGCCGGGGGCGACCGGGTTCGGCGTGCCGGTCTTCTCGACCCGCAGTCGGGCGAGCGGCGGCACCGGCGTGACGACCTCGTTGGTGGTGAACGTGAACGGCTGGTCGAGGGTGTCGGCCACATAGTCGAGCATGCCCTCGTTCTCGATGTCGGTGCCGCGGGCGGACTGATCGATCGTGACGCGGAACGTGATGCTCGCCGCCTCGCCCGGGTTGAGCGTGCCTCCGGCTGCCGCGGTGGTCGCGCCGTCGCCGATCGGGACCGAGATCTGCGTTCCGTCGAACTGGCCGCTGCCGAAGTTCGAGTTGCCGTTGATCACCTGAACCGAACCGGGCACGAACGTCGTGTCGGCGGGGATCACGTCGCGGACGATCGACTCACGAGCGGCGTCGTTGCCCGTGTTCTCGAACGAGATGGTGTATTCGAGTTGATCGCCGGGGAGCGCATCGCCGCCGTTCAGGTCGCGCACGGTTTTGGTGACCTGCGGGAACTCCGGCACGAACAGGTCGATCGCGGTGGTGAGCACGCCCGGGTACCAGAAGTCACCGGTGGTCTGGAACCGGACGGTCGTGTTGTCGAGCGCCGGTTCGAGCACGTTGACGGTTGCGAACTCGTCGATGTCGACGGACAGGTTGTTGACGAACTCCCCGGTCGCCACGCCGCCGTCGGAGATCGAGCCGTTTCCGAAGTTGGTGGTCGGATTCGAGGCGTCGGTCAGGTTGACGAGTCCGTTGCCCGTACCACCGCCGTTGGTGTCGATGCGGACCTGATCCCCGCCGATGTTGCGATCACCCTCGTAGGCGACGATTCCGATCTCCGCGTTGACGGGCCCGAACGGCGGTGTCAGGAACCCTGCGATCGGGACGTCGAGGGTGCGAAAGCCGCTGGTCACCCGACCGAAGCCGTCGAAGACGCTGAGGTTGCGAACCGGGAGTCCGGGGTTCTCGTAGACCACGACCATCGACCAGGCGGCGTAGCGGTTCCCTCCGGTGAAGCCCTGGATGTCGCCGGCCCAGTAGTCACCGCTACCGGCGGCCCGGACGAGGTTCGTGACGTCGAGACTGCCCTGATAGAGACTGCCCGCGTTGGCGACGGCGCCGGTGAGGGTCTGGTACCCCGTGCCCCCCGGCACCAGGAAGTCGATGCGACTGCGGTTGGCGTTGTTGGACTGACCGCTCCAGTACAAACCTGCGAACAGCACCGTGCTCCCCGGCGGCATCGCCAGCGTCGCCCGGGACGACGACGTGGTGGTCTGATTCGAGATCGCCGCGGGGAGGACCCCGTCGTCGGAGTCTCTCCAGATCATGCTGTAGCTGCCGTTGCCGAGGTTGTTGGCGCCTGCCAGCGTGTCGGCGCAGAACTGACCGTTGCGACCGTTGGGGTCGCAGGTCTGCAGCGAGTTGCCGACGATGTCGATCGCACCGGTCGTGTTGGTGGTGAACGCGGGCGGTTGAAAGGTCTGGATCAGTTCGGCGTCGGCGACATCGGCCCCGAGGTTCGGTGCGAACGGGTTGACATCGAGCGCGACCGGCATCGACCCGGCGACGATGAGGGCGGCTGCGAATGCGCGGCCACGTCTGGTGAGCGCCCCGCCACGGCTGGTCATGGGCAGGAGTCTGTCACAGGAACCACCCGGCGTCAGCGGACTTGCGGTGCTGCGTCGACTATGATGTGGGCGTGCGTTTCGATCTCGGCCTCCTTCTGCTTACGTAGGGCGAGCCGAC
>JBCBDK010000227.1:0-6735 GCA_038529675.1 Actinomycetota bacterium | reverse complement strand
GTGTTCACAGCGACGCCGAGCGCGCGCGCGAGGACCGCGTCTCACAGCCCCGCAAGCGAGGTGTCTGCGACGGCACCGACCGCTGCGGTCGACGTTCCGGCAACGCCGACCGCGAGCCCGAACGCCATCACCGAGATCGGTGTCGCTCTGTCGAGCAGACGGCTCGACAGGTTGGCGCCGAGGGTCCAACCGACGGTGAAGAACACGACGGACCACGCGGCCGAGCCGGTCGACCACGACCGTCCACCGGCGACGTAGAGCGTCACGTAGACGTTGATGCAGAACGCCGCAGCGAGCATGAGCGACGGCACGATCGCAAGGCTGGCGTACGGCTGCACGGCGATGTGGCCGAGGGTCACGAGGGGTCGGTCGGCGCGCCGAGCATGGCGGACGTAGGCGGCAACCGCACCGACGGCGATCACACCGAACGCCGCCGAGCGGACGCCGAGGTCGTCGACGGCGAGGATCGTCGTGAGCGTGAACACGCCGATGAACGCTGCGCCGAGCAGGTCGACGTGGAGCGGCTCAGCGTCGTCGAGCCGGTCCGGCATCGTCGACCGGCCGGCGAACCAGGCGATTGCACCGAGCGGCAGGTTGATGAAGAAGATCCATCGCCATGAAGCGACGTCGAGCAGTACGGCGGCGATCGCGGGCGCTGCGGCGCCCATCACACCCCAGATCGTGGCGTTGGCGGCGAACGCACGTCCTGTCAACGACTCGGGGAATCCGAGATTCACGGCGGCGATCGCTGCCGCGAACAGGAACCCCGATGCTGCGCCTTGGACGAGTCGGACGCTGACGAGGACGGTCACGTCACCGACCAGTCCGGCCGTGAAGCCTGACCCGGCGAAGATGACGGTCGACCACACGAAGAGCGCTCGGGACCCGAGGGCGTCCACGAACGGCCCGGCGAGCACCGTGCTCAAACCGAGCGTGAAGAGATACCCGGTGATGATCCACGGAACCAATCCGACGTCGCCGAGATCGGCGGCGATGTCGGGGATCGCCGCAGCAACCGACGTGCCCTCGAACGCCACGAGTGCGATCGTCGTGTAGATCGCCACCGACAGCTGACGGTGGCGGGGCGACAGCAGCCCGGCGCGATCGCTCACGCCGGGCGACGCTACCGCTGCGCCCCGTGCGCCGTCTCGACCGTCAGCCGAACAGCTCCTTGTACTTCGCTTCGACCGCAGGCACCTTGTCCAAACGGTTCAGCGAACCGCTCGAGTCCCAGTAGACGTTGTAGGCCATGCTGCCCGGCCCGGTCTCGGGAAGGCTCGACATCCAGGCGTGCATGCGCTCGATGAACTCGGGTGCGTCGACCTGCAGGATGCCCCACTCGGAGTACGCGACCTGCTTGCCGTGTGCGGCAGCGAAGACCTGCGCATCGCGCATCGGCTTGAGCAACCGGTTCTCCCAGAGGTCCTCGTTCCAGACCTCCCACCCCTGCTTCTTCTTCCAGTAGATCGACTGACTCACGATGTCGACGTACTCGTCGCCCGGCCAGGCCGGCGGGGCCGTGGCGTTCCAGCCCTCCTTGAGGCCACCCCAGTCGTAGCGGAAGTCGGGCGAGACGTTCTCGAACAGGTCGTGGACGTGGCGCCACGCCTCGATGAACAGCTCCTCGTTGCCCTGCGACGACCACGGTGCCCACAGCCCGTTGAACTCGTGGCCGAGCCGGATCACCGCATCGCCGTAGCCGGCATCGACCATGCGCGAGGCCACTCGGTAGTAGAGGAAGTCGTACTCCCCGTCGACCGTCTTCTGCAGGTTCTCACGGACGGCCTCGACGCCGCCGTTGTTGAGGTCGGTCCGGCCGAAGGCGAGTCCGACCGACACGCTCGTGTTCATCCGCTCGGCGACGCCGGGCAGGTCGGCATTCGGCGACTCGAACAGTCCGTACGACGACGACCCCATCCCGCTGGCGGACCGGTGGTCGGTGAACTGGGCGGTCCAGTTCATCTCGCGGCCGAGCCACGTCTCGCGTTCAACGTGCTGTGCCTCGTTGAAGTAGCCGCCGCCGACACGCATGCCCGACCGCTCCTGGAGCGTCGGGATCGGCGCGGGGTTCGGATCGGCGACCTCGACGGTGGTGGATGCGCTGCGGGTGTTGCCGTCGTTGTCGGTGACGGTCAGCGTGACGATGAACTCGCCGGGGGCGGCGAACACGTGGCTCGCCGCAGGCGTGGACGCGCTGGCGCCGTCGCCGAAGTCCCAGGCGTGGGAGACGACGCTCCCGTCTGGGTCGGACGATGCCAGGCCGTCGAAGTCGACGGCCAGCGGGGCCACGCCCTCGCGAGTCGACGCGAGCAGGCACGGGGACGGCGCAAGCTCGCCGGCGACCGATCGGCCCGGGCCCTGGGCGGCGCTCGTGCAGACCTCGGTCTCGTCGAGCGCCCGGTCGAAGATCTGCACCTCGTGCATCACGCCGCGCCAACCCCGGCTGTCGACGTCGTCGTTGGCGAGCGTGAGCGGCGTCGCCGGATCCCAGACGTCGATGTCGCCGGAGATCTCCCACTCGGAGGAGAGCGACCCGTTGAGATAGATGCGTTGGATGCCGTTCACATCGCGGGTGAACACCACGTGAACCAGATCGCCGTCGAGTGCGGCGTCCTGGCTGAGCACGCCGGGCTGGGCGTGTGCGGTGGTGTTCGAGGTGCGGAACCGTCCCTCGATCCGATCGCCCTCGGCGCTCTTGTAGCCCTGGCCGAGCATGACGTTGATCGTGTCGGTGCCGCCGATCCCGTTGGAGAGCGTGACGATGCGAGCTGGTCCACTCTGGATCGTGTTCAGCGGATCGATCCAGGCTTCGATCGTCATCTCGTCGGTCGCACCGACGGCACCGATCACCTTGGACGCCGGGCCGGCCGAGATGAGCCTGGTGGCGGTCCGGATGTCGAGTCCGCCACCGCCAAGCCACTGGACGTTGCCGGGGTCCTCGATCGTGAGGTCGAGGGGTGCGCCGTTGCCGGAGACGTCGCGGACCACCGAGTCGTCGGCGCCGCGCACGAAGTCGTAGCGAGCGATCGGGTCCTCGCCCCCGGCGACCGGCGGCGGGTCGTCGAAGGTCAGCGAGACGGTCGCGGACGAGGACTGGAAGGCGTCGTCGGTGACCGTGAGCGTCGCTTCGAACGAGCCACCCCACTGGTAGGTGTGGCTCGGGTTCGGGCCGGTGCCGGTCGCACCGTCGCCGAAGTCCCAGGCGTACGTGACGATGTCACCGGTCGATGCGGTGGCGTCGAAGGTGACCGTCTGTGGAGCTTCGCCGCTCGTGATGTCGGCGGACGCCGCCGCGACCGGTGCGGGCTTCGGCTCGGCCATCGCCCAGCCGATCGAGCGATCGAACAGCGTCCAACCGTCATCGGTCAACACCGACGGGCTGTTCGTGGCGAGGAAGAGGCCGACGCGCCGCGCCGGCGCGGGCACGTCGTCCATCTGGGCGCCCTCCTCGTAGGCGAACAGCGAGACCTTCGTGGTCTGGTTGCGGTGCGATGCGAGCTTCGCGACTTCGCCCTCGGGGCGCGCCCACGTCATCGACCGGCCACTGGACGTGACGCGGACGAAGCCGTCGAAGCCGGCCGTGATCGGGTGCTCCGAATCGAGGATGCGGATGTCGCGCTGGCCGCTCGCTGCGCCCTGCGCCGAGTTGGTCGAGGTGATGCCGAGCTGGTCGAAGACCCACGGTTCCCACACCACCATCGGCACGGCGACGTCGCGCCAGTCGTTCCCGAAGCGCCCGGCAGCGGTGCTCGCCGAGATGACCACCAGGTCGTACGAGGCAGCGTCGGCTGTGCTGGTTGCGTTGTCGTCGGCCACGGTCACCTCGTAGCCGGCGTCGACGAGGCGCTGGATGGCGACCTGCTCGGTCGACGCACCCGTCGCGGTTCCCGCCACGTAGAGCACGGTCGTCGGGACCGGTGCGTTCGGGTCGAGCACGGTGACGGTCAGCGAGTCGGCCGCGTCGAGCTCGCCGTCGTCGGCGGTCAACGTCAGTTCGTAGGTGCCGGGCCCTCCGCTGATCGTCGCGGTCGTGCTCGCCGACGTCGAGTCGGCGAACGACACCTCGGCCGGACCGCTCCAGGCGACGGTCGACGAGCCTGGGTCCTCGGGCAGGCCGTCGTCGCTGACGGATCCGGCGAGTGACACGGTCTCGCCGTCGTCGATCGTCACGTCGGCGCCGGCGTCGACCACCGGAGCCTGATTCCCAGGAGGCGCCGCATCGGCAACCGCGTGCTCGACGGCGGCGACGACGATCGCCGTGCCCTCGACGGTGAGCCGGGTACCGGTCGTGGTGGACGGGAACAGCCCGGTTCGGGTCGCCGGCGCGGCCAACCCGTTCATCTGGGCACCCTCGGCATAGGTGAAGATCGTCGCCTTGGAGGCGGAGCCGGGCAGCGTCGCCACGACCTCGGCCTCGGCGAGCGGCTTGCCCCAGGTGAGCCCGGCGCCCGACGTGGTGACGCCGACCGAGCCGGACAGACCAGCGGCGAGCGGGTGCGCCGGGTCGACGATGGGGAACACCCGTCGACCGGACAGCTCACCGAGGTTCGCGCCACCGGAGGGCGTCATCCCCAGATCGTCGAACACGAAGGGCTCGAACGACACGAGTGGTACCGCGGTGTCGCGGTACCGGTTGCCGACCTTCGACGGCGACACCGACGACGACACGACGATCGCCTCGACGCCGGTCAGGTCGAGTCCGCCCAGCGCATCGTCGTCGACCACGGTGACGTTGAAGCCGGCGCCTTCGATCGCTGCGACGATCGGACGATCGGAGGTGACCGGGGTCGGCGCCTTGCTCGCGATGTAGACGACGTCCTCGCCAGTCGCCGCGATGCTTGCGGTCGGCCCGACCACGGTGGAGGCGGCGGCCGCCAACCCCAACGACACGGCCAACGCGACCGTTCCTCGAATCCTCATTGCTGCCCGCTGATGTTCCCCGGAGATCCGTCGGTGTGCCCGAGCGGCACGTCAGCGAACGCCCTCCGATCTCGTCCGCCGGTCGTACAATATCTCGCCCGACTCTCGGCGTCATCAGGAAATCCTCACGATTCGCCGCCGACGATCACCGTGCGTGGTCGCAGGTGCGCCGTTCCCGTACGCAACCAGGTACGGGTCGACTCGAACGAGCCGGCGGCAATCACCACGTAGGGTCGCTGCCATGACCTCGCCCGACGCAGTCGTCCGCCTCCACGCGTTCAGCACCGGTTCGATGACGACCGCGCTCGGCGGGTTCCTCGAGGGCGAGCAGGGCGACATCACCTTCCCGGTGCCCGTCTACGTCATCGAACACCCGAGCGGTCTGACGATCGTCGACACCGGTCTCCACCCCGACCTCGCGACGAGCGACGAACGACTCCAGCGGCTTCGCAACTCGTTCTCGGCCCACCTCCCCGATGACGGTTCCGGCTCGGTCAAGCCACTCCTCGCAGCACACGGCTTCGATGTCCACGAGGTCCGAAACGTGATCCTCACGCATCTGCACTTCGACCACACCGGCGGGTTGTGTGAGGTCCCGAACGCCACGGTCGTCGTGCAGGCCGACGAGTGGGCAGGGCGTCAGAACGCCGACGGTCGCCCGACGCCTGGCTACTTCGCCGACGAGTTCGACCTCGGCCACGACCGACTCGAGGTCGACGGCGACCACGACCTCTTCGGCGACGGCTCGGTCATCATGCTCCGCACCGACGGCCACACCGCGGGCCATCAGTCGGTTCGCGTGCGCACCGAGACGGGAACGTTCCTGCTGTGCGGCGACTGCTGCTACCTCCGGCGCACACTCGACGACGAGCACCTGCCTCCGTTCGCGTTCGACCGGGACCGGCAGCTGGCATCGATTCGCCGGGTGGCCGACGAGGAACGATCCGGTACGACGCTCATCTTCGGGCACGACCCCGACCAGTGGCCGGAGATCGAAGGCATCGTGGCCTAGCTCGACCCGGCCTGACTCGACCGTGCCCGACTCGATCGGGCGTACGCGTCGACGATCGGGGCGAGCTCGGTCGGCGTCGCACCGTGGAGGATCACGGCGTCGGCGCCGAGGTCGAGTTGCCGACGAACGGTTGCGACACAGGAGTGGGGCGAGCCGGTGGCGGCAGGCGCCAACCACTCGTCGGGAATGAGCGTGGCGAACTCCTCGAGCTGCTCGGTCGTCGCCTTCGCATCGATTGCGCCCTGGAACGACCGGACCCGATCGTCGGCCCGGAACGCATCGAGCACCGCCCGGTCCCACCGGTTCGTCTCGACCATCAGGTCGCCGTACGCCTGAAGGTAGGTGGCGAGGCGGCCGACGGTCTTCTTCAGACGAAGCGCCGGATCGATGTGGTCGCCGATCGTCGCGAGGCACGACCACACGCGTACGTCCGCCGGGTCACGGCCCGCTTGCTCGGCCGAGCTCTTCACCGTGCGGACACTTCGTTCGAGCGTCTCGTCGGTGAAGAAGGTGTGGAGGATCACGTCGTCGAAGGCCCGGCCTGCGAGCTCGAGCGTGTTGGGGCCGAACGCGGTGATCGCCAGCGGGATGTGCTCGTCGAAGTCGGGATCCAGTCGCAGTATCGGGTAGCTGCCGATCGGGCCGTCGTGACCGACGATCGTCTCTCCGCGCCAGAGCCGACGCATCACCTGCGCGAAGTCCTCCATCTGTGCGGTCGTGATGCGGCCCATGCCGAACGCGTCCTGGAGCGGGGCGATGCCGCGCCCGATGCCGAGCGCGAAGCGGCCACCGGTGAGGAAGTG
>JBCBDK010000226.1:0-6743 GCA_038529675.1 Actinomycetota bacterium | reverse complement strand
CGGACGCATCGACGACGCCGGTGACCGACGACTGGTTCGACACCGCGCCGACCCGAACCGCCGCCACCGACGACACCGCTGCGGCCGCACGGCCGCCATCGCCGGCCGTCACCTCCGCGACCACGACGACTACGACGACACCGCCGCTCGCACCACCCGACCCGGGCCAGACCCCGACCGAGCGTCCCGACGCCACACCGTCGGAGGCCCCGGCGCCGCTCGGGATCGAACACGCCGGCATGCTCGCCGGCGGTCTGCTCATGCTCGCTGCGGTCCGACGACGCCGACGCCTTCGTGCTGCGATCCCGCGGGCGCGCATCCCCGAGCCGCCGCCGTCCGTCGTCGAGACCGAGCGCGTCCTGCGATCGATCGGCGGGGCCGAGCGCGCCGCCCGGCTCGATGTCGCCATCCGTGCCCTCGCGCACCGACTCGTCGGCACCGGCGTGCAGCCCGGCGCCGTCCTGTACGCGGACGACGGAACGATCGAAGTCGTGCTCACCGGCGATGCTGCGGTTGGTGCGCCCTGGTCGGGCGACGGCCGTCGGTGGGAGCTCGCCCCGTCGATGCCACTCGAGCTGCTGGCCGAAGACGCCCGTCATGTCGGCTCGCCGTGCCCGGCGCTGGTGTCGATCGGTCGGATCCAGGCACCGGATGGCGCGCGATCCGACATGGCGAGCGACATCGACGCGGGTGGCGACCTCTTCCTCGACCTCGAAGCCGCGGGCGTGCTCGTCGTCGATGCTCCACCTGTCGACGCCGACTCGGTGGTGACATCGCTGGCCGCGACGATCGCATCGTCCTCGGCAGCGGAGACCGCCCACATCGTCACGTCGGGCCTCCCCGAACGAGCCGTGTTCGATCATCCGAACGCAACCGGCGCAGCCTCCGCCGGCGAAGCGATCGAGCGGGCGCTCGGCCTCCTCGGGTCCACGCTGACCGCCGACCGGGGCACGTTCGACCTCCGAGTCCGTCGCACCGGCGGTGAGGCTTGGGAGCCCGCGATCGTGCTGCTCGGAACGACCCGCAGCGAGGGGGACGATCCGCCGTGGTCGGCGATGCCGGAGCCGGGACGTGGGCTCGCTGCGGTCGTCGCCTGTCCCCACGCAGACGTGCGCGGGGGAGCTCGGCTCACCGCCGCAACGCCGGCCTGGCGGTTCGATGCGTTCGGCTGGCAGGTCGACGTGCATCCCGCCGGACTCGACAGTGCAGAGCTCGCGAGGCTGACCGAACTCCTCGACGCCGCCGATCAGGCACCGATCCCCGACGAATCGGCCGAGCGCGTCGACGCCGACCTGCCCGTTCGCGGGTCGGACGGCGAGGCCGGGCCGGTCACGACCGCGGCACGCGGACCCGACGGCCCTGGCGACGATGCTGCGGTCGGCGGCCGCCCAGAGGACTCGGCCGCGGCGGCGTTCGCAGCATCGGACGATGCCGACGAGGCAGCGCATCGCGGTCGGCCCGGAGATCCGGAGCCAGAGCATGCGATCGTCGTCCGACTGCTCGGCGGCGTGTCGATCACCGACGCCGACGGGGCGACCCGGGCGTGGCAGCGCTCGAAGACGGTCGAGCTGATCGCATGGCTCGCAACACATCGCCATCGCTCGACCCGGTCGGCGGCGCGCACGGCGATGTGGGCCGACGAGGTGCGCGACGCGACGTTCTCGAACGTCGTGTCGGAGGCGCGCCGAGGGCTCGCACGGTTGGTCGAACCACCGAGCGGCGAGGAGTGGATCCCGCGCACGCTCACCGAGGAGCTGCCGCTCCACCATGCGGTCGTGACCGACCTCGACCTCATCGAGGCACGCCTCACGGCGGCTCGTCTGGCAGCGCCCGCCGAGGCGATC
This sequence comes from Actinomycetota bacterium, assembly GCA_038529675.1. Classification (GTDB taxonomy): domain Bacteria; phylum Actinomycetota; class Acidimicrobiia; order Acidimicrobiales; family Ilumatobacteraceae; genus Ilumatobacter_A. The sequence continues at coordinate 4,899 of JBCBDK010000226.1, read as the reverse complement.
GGGCTCCTCCGGCCGACGATGTCGTCGGTGCGCGGACTGCCCTTCGCCGACACCGCCTACCTCTGGCCCGACGCCGACGGGCTGGTCACCAACGCCACGCTGCTGGCGACGACGGCATGCGCAGAGCTTGCTGGGCACGCGCTCTCGCTCGGCGACATCGACACGGTGTTCGAGGCCACCCGTCACGGTCTCTCGGTCCTACCCGGCCACGAGGAACTCATCGCGTTGCGGATGCGTGCGCACGCTCGCGCGGGCGACCTGTCAGGTGTCCGTTCCGAGTGGGAGAGCTACGAGCGCGTGCTCAACGCCGATGCATGGTCCGACGGGGAGCCGGCACCGAAGCTGCTCGATCTCCGGCGCGAGCTGCTGTCGGGCTGACCTCGCGGTCCCACCCTCGTCGCTCGGACGAGTCGGAAACGATCCGAGAACAGGCGCGGACCAGCGTGGCATCGCGGTCGCTGCTGCGATGATGACGGAATGCGGCCATCGAGTTCCTCGCGACGCGCCCGCCGATCGGCGACCATCGTGCTGGCAGCTGGAGCGTTTGCGCTGGCCGCCTGTGGCGGCGGGTCCGACGGCGAGTCGTTGCCCGACGTGGCGGCGTCCGCCGACGACGGCGTCACCGACGCGTCCGATGCCGCGGGCGAGTCCGCCGACGTTGGTGACGCGTCGAGCGACGGCGCGACGCCGGTCGGCGAGTTGCTGTCGACGCAGGTCGACCTGCTCGGTGAGACCGTTCGGCCCGAGTCGGAGTTCGAGGCCAACCTGCTCCCGTCCGTGGTGCTCGACGACGTCACCACCGGTCGCAAGGTCAACTTCCGCAACCTCGTCCCGCAGGACAAGCCGGTCCTGCTGTGGATGTACGCACCACATTGACCCACGTGCCGGCGAGAAGCGCCGGACGTCGAGCAGTTCGCTCGAGCACACGCAGACGAGTTGATCGTGGTCGGGCTCGGTACCCAGGACTCACTCGGTGAGGCCGAGGACTTCGTTCGGGACTTCGGCACCGAGAGCTTCACGATGCTCTGGGACGAGTCGTTCCTGACCTGGCAGGAGATCGGCGTCACCTCTCAGCCGTCGGCCGTGCTGCTGGCAGCGGACGGCGAGCCGATCTCGGGCTGGATCGGCCCGTTCCCGGAGGACGAAGTGCTCCGCCTCGCCGCCGAATCCCAAGCGGGCTGAGTCACCGGAAGTTGGATTCCTGCTCAGGGACAGAATCCAACTCGAAGCGCAGAAGTTGGATTCTTGCTCAGGGACGGAATCCAACTCGGGTGATCAGCAGGGGGCGCCCTCGCTGAGGACGGTGCCGTCGGACTGTAGGTCGTACTTGGCCGAGATGTCCTTGATCAGCTGTGCATCGACGAGCGTTCGCTCGAACTCGTCGCCGTCGGTCGAGCCCGATGCGGGCAAGGCGTCGACCGAGTTCTGGGCGAAGAAGACCTCGGCCGCGGTCGACAACGTCCGGGCGTCGGTGCCGCAGGCTGCGTCCTCGCCCTTGTCGGTGAAACCGCGCACGCTGAACACGACGACGGTGGCCAGGATCCCGAGGATCACGATGATGATCAGGAGCTCGACGAGGCTGAAGCCGCGGTCGGTCCGACTCGTGTCGGCAACGGTCGAGGTGGGAGTGGTGTTGTCGGTGAACATGGCGATTCCTTCGCGATCCTGTTCGGCGCCGCAACGGCGCGAGTCGACTCAAGAGTTCCGCAAGAGGTGCCGATGAAGTGAGCGAGGCAGGGATCCCACCTGCGCTCACGAGTTCGAGGGACTTCGAGGAGAGCCGACGATGCAGGACGACGCACCGCTGAGTGAGCTGGCGACACGGCTTCGCCGCCGCCTCCCCGCCGTCCACTTCGTCGTCGATTCACTCGTCTGGCTCGTCGCACTCCCCCTCACGACGTTCAGCCGCTACGACTTCGATCTCGCACCACTCACCCTCGCCGCAACGATCCGCTCGGTCGTGATCGCCGTCGTCTGCCAGGCCGTGTTCGGCCTCCTGACCGGCCTCTACACCGGCCGCTGGCGCTACGGCAGCTTCGACGAGGTCCGCGCCCTCGCCGCCACCGTGCTCTCGACCGGTGTCGTCCTCACGGTCGTCAACCTCACGTGGTTCCTCGAGGGAGCACCCCGGTCGGTCCCCGCACTCACCGCAGCCGTCGCCATCGCCGGCACCGTGGCGGTGCGCTCGGTCTGGCGCCTGTACCGCCAGCAGTCGAACGTGCGCTCGCTCGGCGACGCCACCCCCCTCGTCGTCGTCGGCGCGGGTGACGCCGGCGAGCAGATCGTCAAGATGATGCTCGCCGACCCCAACTCGGCGTACGTTCCCGTCGCACTCCTCGACGACAGCGACGCGAATCGTCGCCTCTCGATCGCCGGTGTGCGCGTCCGCGGCACGATCGACGAGCTCGGCACGGTCGCCGCCCAGTTCGACGCCGCCGACGTCCTCCTCGCCATCCCGAGCGCAGGGCGCGACCTCGTCCGCCGCGTCGACACGCTCGCCAACGACGCCGGGCTCCGCCTGCTGGTGCTCCCGAGCGTCCACGAGCTGATCGATGGACTCCACCTCGGCGACATTCGCCCGGTGAGCGAAGGCGACCTCCTCGGCCGCCACCCCGCCGACATCGACGGCGACGCGGTCGCCTCGTACGTCACCGGCAAGCGGGTCCTCGTGACCGGTGCGGGCGGCTCGATCGGGAGCGAGCTCTGCCGTCAGATCATGCGGTTCGACCCGGCCGAACTCATCCTGCTCGAACGTGACGAGAGCGCGCTCCACAGCGTGATGCTGTCGATCCATGGTCGGGCCCTGCTCGACGACCCGAACCTCGTGCTCGCCGACATCCGCGACCGTGACCGCGTGCTCGAGGTGTTCATGCAGCAGCGACCCGAGGTCGTGTTCCACGCCGCCGCCCTCAAGCACCTGCCGCTCCTCGAGTCGGCGCCCACCGAGGGTTGGAAGACGAACGTCCACGGCACGAAGAATCTTCTCGACGCGGCGAATGCGATCGGCGTCGAACGCTTCGTCAACATCAGCACCGACAAGGCGGCCAACCCGACCAGCGTGCTCGGCTACACCAAGCGCCTGACCGAGCGGCTGACCGCGGACATGGCCGCACACGCCGCCGGCACCTACGTGTCGGTGCGGTTCGGCAACGTGCTCGGCTCGCGTGGCTCGGTGCTCCCCGCCTTCCGGATGCAGGCCGAACAGGGCGGGCCGATCACGGTCACCCACCCCGACATCACCCGCTACTTCATGTTGGTCGAAGAAGCCGCGCTGCTCACCCTCAACGCCGGGGCCATCGGCCGTGACGGCGAGGTACTCGTGCTCGACATGGGCGAGCCGGTGAAGATCGCCGACGTCGCCCGCCGGTTCGCCGAGCTGCACAACCCACCACTCGAGATCGTGTTCACCGGGCTACGCCCTGGCGAGAAGCTCCAGGAGGATCTGGTCGCCCTCGACGAGACCGGCGGCCGACCGTTCCATCCGCTGATCACGCACGTGTCCGTGCCGCCGATCGACATGATCGACCTCGGACCGCTCGACGGCCTCGACGCCCGCGACCTCCGAGCGGCACTCGCCGGAGTCGCCGAGGTCGACGACGCAGTGCCCACGACGTCCGGCGACGTCGACATCGAGTTCGCAGCGGAGACGGTCTGATGCAGCGCATCCATCTCTCCCCGCCGTTCGTCGGCGACATCGAGCGCCAGGCCCTCCTCGACGCGTTCGACAGCGGTTGGATCGCACCCGTCGGTCCTGAACTCGCCGCCTTCGAGACGGCGGTCGCGGACCGGATCGGCTGGCCCGGTGCGTGTGCACTGTCCAGCGGCTCGGCCGCGCTCCATCTCGCGCTCCTCGCCGTCGGTGTCGAGCCGGGCGACGACGTGTTCGTCTCGTCGTTCACCTTCGCCGCCTCGGCGAACGCGGTCACCTACTGCGGTGCCACACCGGTGTTCATCGACAGCGAGCCGAACTCGTGGAACATGAGCCCAGCGCTGCTGGTCGACGCGCTTGCCGACGCTGCCGAGCACGGCCGCCTCCCCGCAGCGGTGATGGTGGTGGACCTCTACGGCCAGCCCGCGAACTACGACGCCATCCGAGCGGTGTGCGACGCCTACGGCGTGCCGATCGTGGAAGACGCAGCCGAGGCACTGGGCGCTGCGTACCGGGGTACACCCGCCGGCACACTCGGCGACGTCGGCGTGTTCTCGTTCAACGGCAACAAGATGATCACCACGAGCGGCGGTGGGATGCTCGTCGCTGCCGACGTGGCGATCGCCGACCGAGCTCGCCACCTGGCGACGCAGGCGCGTCAGCCCGTCGCCCACTACGAGCACGACGAGATCGGCTTCAACTACCGGATGAGCAACCTCGTCGCCGCGGTCGGCCGCGCGCAGATGACCCGGCTCGACGACATCAAGGCGCGCAAGCTCGCGGTCCGAGCCGGCTACGGCGAACGATTCGCACAGTCCGGCGTCGACGGTGACGTCGAGTTCATGCCGGTGCCCGAGTGGAGCGACTGGAACGGCTGGCTCACCTGCATCACCGTTCGCGACGCCGCGGCCCGCGACCGCGTGATCGCCGCGCTCGCCGCCGACGACATCGAGTCGCGGCCGCTGTGGAAGCCGATGCACCTCCAGCCGGTGTTCGCCGACCACCGCGCCCATATGGATGGCACGTCGGAGCGGCTGTTCGAGCGTGGTCTGTGCCTGCCGAGCGGCGCTGGCCTCACCGACGCCGACCTCGACCGCATCTGCGGCCACGTCATCGGCGCCCTCACCCGCACGCTCGCCACCACGCCCGCGTGACCGCTGCGCGAGGGAGTTGGATTCCGTCCCCGGGCAAGAATCCAACTCGCCCGAAGCACCCATCCCGGCCGTGAGCAGGGCCGACGCGCCAACCAC
>JBCBDK010000225.1:0-6756 GCA_038529675.1 Actinomycetota bacterium | reverse complement strand
CTCGGCGGTGCGGGCGACGATCAGGTCGGTGGAGAGGTCGACATCGGGATGCGACAGTCCTCTCAGCACGATGTAGTCGGCCGTCCACGGCCCGATGCCTGGCAGTTCGAGCAGTGCCGCCCGGGTGTCGACTGCGTCGGCACCGGCGTCGAGCACGAGCCGACCGTCAGCCACCGCTCCGGCGAGCGACCGGATGGTTCGGGCACGAGCCGACGGCATCGCGAGCGCCTCGTCGGGCGCCTCGACGAGTTGTTCGGCTGTCGGGAACACGAAGGTCGGGCCGCCGACGTGTCGCTCCGACGACTCGATCGGTTCGCCCACCGAGGTGACGAGTCGGTCTGCGACCGTACGAGCTGCGGACACCGAGATCTGCTGGCCGATCACGGCGCGGACCGCCGTCTCGAATGCGTCGGTCGAGCCCGGGCTCCGCAGCCCGGGGCGGCGGGCGATGAGGGGTGCGAGCATCGGATCGCACACGAGTCGCTCGTCGATCGCAATCGGGTCGGCGTCGAGGTCGTACATGCGTCGGAGCCGTTGCACGACGGCGGCGAGGTCGGTGGGGTCCACCAGGCGAACGTCGGCGGTGATCTCCGGTGCGTCGGTGCCTGCGATCTCGGTCGACGTCACCGCATGCCCCGCCGGCGTGCGCACGACGCGCTCGTGGATGCGTCGTTCAACGGCACCCTGACCGACTCGTTCGACTCGCTCGATGCCGTCGATCGCTCGCGCTGCGAACCAGTCGAAGAGCCCGACGGCGGCGAGCGGGCCGCGGTACGGCAAGCGCAGCCGGAGCCGCGTCGACGCACCCGTCGAGCCCGGCGCATCGGGCGGACCCGCGACCGTCCGGGCACTGCGCCGGCCGGCTGCGGTTCGGAGCGCCGACGGGGAAGCCGCGTAGACCTCGCGGATCGTGTCGTTGAACTGGCGGATGCTCCCGAACCCAGCGGCAAAGGCCACGTCGGTCAGCCGCATCGTCGTCGTCTCGATCAGCACGCGTGCGGTGTGTGCACGTTGTGCTCGCGCGATGGCGAGTGGCCCGGCCCCGACGTCGTCGGTGAGGAGACGGTTGAGATGACGCGCGCTGTAGCCCAGCCGCGTCGCGAGCCCTGCCACGCCCGACCGCTCGACCTCACCGTCGGCGATGAGTCGCATCGCACGTGCGACGACGTCGCGGCGCATGTTCCACTCGGGCGAACCGGGGGTCGCGTCGGGCAGGCAGCGCTTGCAGGCACGGAAGCCTCGCTGCTGCGCGGCCGCCGCGGTCGGATGGAACTCGACGTTCACCCGCCGGGGGGTGATCGCCGGGCAACTCGGCCGGCAGTAGATACCCGTCGTCTTCACCGCGGTGACGAAGTGGCCGTCGAATCGTGCGTCGCGGCTCGCCGCCGCGGCGTAACAGCGGTCCTCGTCGAGCGGTGGCATGTGGACATCATGGCGGCCGCGAGGGCCGCTGACGAGCGGAAATCGGACACCACGACGGCGTCCGATTCCCGCTGAAACCGTTGATCAGTCGCCGGCCGCGACGCTGAGTACCGGCTCGCCCGCATCGGACTCGGGGGCGACTGCAGGCGCTGCCCACCGGCGCAACACCACGAGGCCGATCGCCGGGAACACGACTCCTGCGAGGAAGGCCGGTCGCTTGCCCACCAGTTGACCCAACGCGCCGACGGCCAAGCCGCTGACGGCGCCGCCGATCTCGAAGAACATGGTGAACGAACTGATGACAGCAGCCCGCTCGCGGTCAGGGACACGGTTGACCGCCAACGCCATGAGTGAGGGGTAGTTGAACGCCGCTCCGAGACCGACGAACAACGCGGCCACCCACAGCGCCCACACCTGGGCGAACAGCGTGACGATCGCGAGCCCGACCATGAAGTTGGTGAGCGCGATCGTCACCATGCGTCGGGGCCCGAGCCTGTCGGGCAGCTTGGCGAAGAAGATGCGGACGATGAGCGACGCTGCGGCGTAGAGCAGGAACAGTCCTCCCGAGGAGCCCAGCCCGACGGTTCGCGAGTAGTCGGGCACGAACAGAAAGAACGTCGTGAGGCTCCCGACACCGAGCGCCATGACCGCTCCGGGCAGCAGCGCCGACGGATGGACGTGTCGGCGCCAGCCGGACCGATCGGTCGGTGCGGGCTGGCCGGACCCGGTGCCGGCGTCGGGCGACACGACTCGGGCGGGCGCGAACGACCCGATCAGCGCAGCGAGCAGCGCGAACACCGCTGCGGCCACGAACGTCCGCTCGAAGAAGGTGTCGTCGAGGAACCACTCGCCGAACACCGGGCCGAAGCCGAGCCCCGAGAAGATCGCCACCGAGAAGTAGCTGGCACCCTCCGCTCGGCGATCGGCCGGTGACAGATCCGCGATGAGCGTCGCCGATCCGACGAACACACCGGCCTCGCCGATGCCGGTCAGAACACGGAACAGCAGGACCCACGTGAGGTCGCCGCTCTGGCTGATGCCGAGCGCACCGACGGACGCGACGAGCGCACCACCGACGATGACGAACCGTCGGCCGCGGGCGTCGGCCAGCCGCCCGAGCGCCGGCCGGGCGACGATCGCAGCGATCGCGAACACGGCGGCGTTGACGCCGACGCCGAACTCGCCCGAACCGATCGGGCCCTCGATGTACAACGGCACGAGCGGGATCAGCGCACCGATGTAGACGAAGAACGCGAACGCGGCGAGCGTGACGACGACGAACGGTGTCGTGATCAGCCGGTCCGGCGGCGCCACGTACGCCACGGCCCGACGAGGCGCCTCGTCGGCGGCGCCCTGATCGTCCTCGTCGTCGTTCGGCGGGGTCACCGGGCCACTGTGCCGACCGTCGGCCGTCGCCATCGTGTCCATCGACGAGAGTCACAGTGGGCGTGACCAGCGCCACGGCCGACGTTGTCGTCGCCTCGATGGGGCGGTACGTTTCGACAGATCGCTGACACGACCATCGTGATCGGCTCCTCGCCGCTTGGCCGCCGCGCCGCTGCCGCTGTCGCCCACCGCGATCGCTGCCGACCCAGAGGAGACACGATGTCTATCCTGTCACCAACACTCATCCGCCGCATCCGTCGCCGCCACCACACGGTGACCATGACCGAACTGCTCGACGACGGGGTCGCCATCGGCGACGTTCGTCGTTGGATCGGCGTCGGCGTGTTGACCGAACTCGCGCCGGGCGTGCTCGCGGTCACCGATGCGCTGCGCCTCGATCCGTTCCATGTCCGGGCCGCGGCGCTCGCGTTGGCCGACCCGATCGCCGTCTGCGACCCGATCACCTCGGCGCGTTGCTGGGAGCTGCCGGGCGTGTTCCGGCCGACCCGGCCGACGACCGTCGACGACACCACCGCGCCCCGTACACACGTCGTCCGCCGGCTTGATGGCATCCGACTGCTGTCACCTGCGGCAACGTGGTTCGGCCTCGCCGGGCTCCTGTCGCCGTCCCGCTTCGTCGAGTGGTCGGCGATCGTCCTCGATGAACACGTCGACGTCCGTGCCGCGCACGACGTCGTCCGTCGCAGCGCCGACCCGGGCCGGGCAGCGCACCGTCGAGCCGCAACCGTGTTGTCGTCGCGTCGAGCCTGGCAGCGGCCGAGCGGCAACGGAGACGAGCGACGCGTCCGTGCATCGCTCCGCCGACGCGGGCTGGCCGGCCTCGACGGCACCCACACGATCGAGATCCGCCTCGGCGGCACTGTGTACTCGGTCCACCCGACCGCCGTCGACCACGAGCTGCGATGGGGCGTCGAGGTCGATCACGTCGACTGGCACGGCGGGCGACGCTCCGACGAGCTGCAGCACGCCGTCGACCTCGGACTCCGCCGTGCTGGTTGGCACATCACCACCGTCACCGATCGTGCAGTACGACGCGACGCCACTGCGGCGATGGACGCCGTCGTGGCCGAGCGGGCGGAGCGACGCGACGCTCTCGACGCCGCCTGAAATCACCCCGTCGCCGGCTTCGGCTTCGGCTTCGGCTTCGGCTTCGGCACCGTTACCCCGTCGCCGGCTTCGGCTCTTTGGGGAGTCCGAGGACTCGTTCGCCGACGATGTTGCGCTGGATCTGGCTCGTGCCGCCCCAGATCGTCTCCGAACGCGAGAAGAAGAACGATGACATCATCGGGCTCACGGGATAGCCCTCGCGCCGCTTGTCCCGGGTGGCACCCGGCCAGCCGCCACCGACGGGTCCGGCATCAATCAGCATCGACTCGGCGCCGAACACGTCGAGGGCGAGCTCCATCGCGGCCTTGTGCATCTCGGACCAGAACATCTTGTTCGTCGCCCCGAGTGCCACCACACCCATGTCCTTGGATCTGTTCAACGTCGCCGTCAGGTTGCGGAGCCCGTTGACCTTCAGGATCTGGATCTTCGTGTAGTACTCCATCAGCCGCTGACGAATGAGCGGATCGTCGATCCGACCGTTCTCGCGGGCCGCATCGCGCAGGATCAGGTACTCCTGCTCGAACCGACGGTACCCCGTGGTGGCCGACTGCCCCCGCTCGAACGCGAGTGTCGAGTTGGCGACCTTCCAGCCATTGTTCACGCCACCGACCACGCTGTCTTTCGGCGCACGGGCGTTGTCGAAGAACACCTCGCAGAACTCCGCCGTACCATCGGGCTGGGTGATCCCGCGGACCTCCACGCCGTCCTGACGCATCGGCACGAGCAGGTAGGAGATGCCGGCGTGCTTCTTCGCGTCGGGGTCCGTCCGCGTGAGCAGGAAGCAGTAGTCGGCGTGATGGCCCTGTGTGGTCCACACCTTCTGCCCGTTGATGACCCACTCGTCGCCGTCGAGCACGGCGGTCGTCTTCAACGACGCGAGGTCCGAGCCCGAGTTCGGCTCGGAGAAACCCTGACACCAGCGCGTCTCGCCCTGCAGGATGCCGGGCAGGAACTCACGCTTCTGTTCTTCGGTTCCCCACTGCAGGAGCGTCGGGCCGACCAACGTGTCGCCGAAGAAGTCGCCGCGCATCGGCGCCTTGGCCCGAGCGAACTCCTCGGCGAGCGCGACGCCCTGCATCGTCGTGAGGCCCTTGCCGCCGTACTCCTCGGGCCACGTGGCGCAGATCCAGCCGCCTGCGAAGAGCCGCTTCGGCCACTCCTTGTTGAACGCCGCCCGCTCGTCGGCGCTCATCTCGAAGCCGTCGTCGAACCATCCGTCGGGCAGATTCTCCTCGAGCCACGCCCGGATCTCGGTGCGGAACTCCTCGGCCTCGGCGGGATACGTCAGATCCATTGGAACAGTGTTGCAGAGCGCCGATTCCGCCTCCCAGCCCTCCGCGAGCCCGGCGGGCCATCGGTCGTTCATCGAGCGGAAACAGTCGCCACATCCGACTGACACATCCGTTCACGGATCGGAAACGGCGGCGGCACTGACGAGAAATCGCACTCCCCTACCTTGCGGCCCGTCCTGGGCAGCGTGGCCCGGCGGACACCACTCAACCTTGACTCACTACCCCGCCGGCCGGGCGCCGGACGGGACCTATCTGGAGGACCCAGTGTCAGTATCGACACCCGCACCGAGCGCGATGCTCGCGGAACGAGACGACGTCGTCACCTTCGACGACGTCACCCCCGACGAACTCGTCGAACCCACCCCCGAACCGAGCGCCCGTCTGCGCCGCCTCGCCCGGAGCCGTCCCCTGCGGATCGTCTCCGGGCTCGGTGGCGTCGTCGTGGCACTCACCCTGCTGCCCTCGACGGCGGTCGCGCAGGAGGCGGCCGACGTGCAGGCCGTACTCGACAACATCTGGATCTTCATCGCCGGCTGTCTGGTCTTCTTCATGCAGGCGGGCTTCGCGCTCGTCGAGGCCGGTCTGACCCGAGCGAAGAACGTCGTCAACATCTTCGCCAAGAACATGGCGGATGCGATCATCGGCATCCTGGCGTTCTTCGCCACCGGCTACGCCTTCGCGTTCGGCGGCGGCAACGACTTCTTCGGCGACACCGGCTTCTTCCTCCAGAGCCTCGGCGACATCGAGGCGATGGGGAGCAGCGGCGTCGGCAACCTGTCGCACACCACCTTCTTCTTCTTCCAGTCGGTCTTCGCGGCGACGGCGGTCACGATCACCTCGGGTGCGATGGCCGAGCGGACGAAGTTCGTGTCGTATCTGATCTTCGGCGTGTTCATGTGCGCCATCATCTACCCGGTCGTGGTCCACATGACCTGGGGTGGTGGATTCATCGCCGGTATCGAGATCGGTGACGCGGTCTACTCCGACTTCGCCGGCTCCGGCGTCGTGCACCTCACCGGCGGTGTCGCCGCCTTGGTCGGTGCGTACCTGGTCGGGCCTCGCAAGGGCAAGTTCGGACCCGACGGCAAGGCCCGGGCGATCCCCGGTCACTCGATCCCCTTCGCCATCCTCGGCGTGTTCATCCTGTGGCTCGGCTGGTTCGGGTTCAACCCGGGCTCGGAGCTCGCCGCCGACAACCTCGTCGCCGGCATCGCCCTCAACACGATCCTCGCCGCCACGGCCGGTGGCCTCGCCACGACCGCCGTCATCTGGCTGAAGACGGGCAAGCCCGACGTCGCCTTCATCGGCAACGGCGTGCTCGCCGGCCTCGTCGCCATCACAGGCCCCTGTGGCGCCGTCACGCCGGTCATGTCGGTGATCATCGGCGCCGTCGGCGGCGTGATCGTCGTCTTCTCGGTGCTCATGTTCGACAAGATCAAGATCGACGACATGACCGGCGTGACGGCGCCACAGGGGCCCGTGATGGCGACGAGGCCGGCGAGCACGCCGTTACCGATGAAGGCGACGT
>JBCBDK010000224.1:0-6764 GCA_038529675.1 Actinomycetota bacterium | reverse complement strand
GACCCGACGAGGCCCGAGGCGGTCTCGATCGCGGCATCTTCCTGTCGTTCTCCGGCATCGTCACGTTCCCGTCGGCGGCCGACGTGCAGGCAGCGGCGGTGCTGTGCCCGCCGGACCGGATGCTCGTCGAGACCGACAGCCCGTATCTCGCACCGGCACCGCACCGGGGCAAGAAGAACCGCCCGGCGTGGGTGCCCCACGTCGCCCGGTTCATCGCCGATCTTCGCGACCAGCCGCTCGCCGAGGTCGCTGCGGCCACGCGAACCGCCGCCGACGACGCATTCGGCGGGCGTCTGCTGTCGGCCGGGCACGGCTGATCCCGAGCGAGCAGGGTTGATCGCGAGCCGGCACGACCGGCGCCGCACCACACCCGCCGGCACGACCGGCGCTGCACCACACCCGCCGGGGCGTCGCGGTGACCTCCGGCGCCCGGAAGCACGCTGCGGCGGGCGATACGCTCGACATGCCCGATTGGCGGACGGCGGGACCGCTCCCGTCTGCGCGGTCGGCGCACTCGCACCCACGCGCAACCCAGATGTTCGACGACCACAACCGCCCCAGGATCGGCCTCGCACTCGCCGTCACCGCGATCGCGCTCGTCGCCTGGCTCGTGACCCGTGACGGTCAGGACGATGGTGAGGAGGCGGCGACACCGCCGGTGGCGACCGCGATCAACGGTGTTCCCCTCGACCCGCCGATCGGCGACGCCAGTGAGGCGGCAGCCGCTGCCGACGCGGCACCGACGACGGCCGACGAACCGAGTCGACCGCGAGTCGAAGCCCCCGACGACGTGCCGGTGTTCATGGACGGCGATCCACCGTCGTCGACCGTCGCCGTCCCGCAGATCGCCGTGCCCGAGGAACCTGCGATCGCCCCGCTCCGACGCTCGGCGAGCTTCCGCAGCACGATCAACGGGTTCCGCACATGCCTCGTCCGCGAGCTCGACAGCGGGCTGACCGTCACGATCACGAACCTCGACAACGGCCGCGAGATCACCTGCGTCACATCGCTGGCGCCCGCCGACCAGATCGACGAGGTCGTTCTCCACACCCGGCTGTTCCGACAGATCGCGGATCTGACCGAAGCGCCGATCACCGTCGAGGTCGCCCGCTGACGATCCGACACGGGGCGGTCGGCACCGCACGGTCGGCGTGGGTCGGCTGGCAGACTCGCCGTCGTGACGCACTCCCGACCGGCGATCCGTGCGCTCTTGGACGAGGGCGGTCTCGCGCCGCGCCGCGACCTCGGCCAGAACTTCGTCGCCGATCCGAACACGGTGCGTCGCATCGCCGAGCTCGCCCGGGTCGGGCCCGGCGAGCACGTCGTCGAGATCGGCGCGGGCCTCGGCTCGCTCACCCTTGCCCTCGCCGAGACCGGCGCCCACGTCACCGCGGTCGAGGTCGATGCTGGCGTCGTGCCGGTCCTCCGCGATGTGCTCACCGAGGCCGACGCCGATGTGCGAGTCGTCGAGGGCGACGCGATGACGCTCGACTGGCACGAGGTACTCGACCCGGCGGTCGACGGCGGCTGGACCCTCGTCGCCAACCTGCCGTACAACGTCGGCACACCGCTGGTGTGCGACCTCCTCGACGAGGTCCCACAGGTGACGCGATTCCTCGTGATGGTGCAGCGGGAGGTGGCCGAGCGGTTCGCCGCCGCGCCCCGCACCCCCGCCTATGGCGCAGTGAGCGTGAAAGCGGCGTTCTGGGGCAGCGCGAGCGTGGTCGGCCACGTGTCGGCGGCGGTCTTCGTCCCGAGGCCCAACGTCGAGTCGGCGCTGGTCGAGATCGTGCGCCACGAGCCGCCCGACACCGACCCGGCCGCGCTGTTCGAGCTGGTGCGGGCTGCGTTCAACCAGCGGCGCAAGATGCTCCGCCGTTCCCTCGCCGATCGGGTCACGCCGACGGCGTTCGAGCGGGCCGGTGTCGCCCCGACCGCCCGACCGGAGGAACTCGCCGTCGACGACTGGGTCCGACTCACCGAGGCGGCCCGCGAATGACGCCGTCCCGCTCGGACGTCTCGGGCGACCCGACGTCACCGATCGTGCTGCGCGCCCACGCGAAGCTCACGTTGAGCCTGCGGATGACCGGGCTCCGCGACGACGGGTTCCACCTCATCGACGCTGAGATGGTCAGCCTCGACCTGCACGACGTCGTCCGGATCGAGCCCGACGGCGCGGGACTCACGGTCACCGGGCCCTACGGCGAGGGGGTGCCGACGGACAGCACCAACCTCGTCGCCACCGTGCTCGCACACTGGGGCGGCGGCCGCACGATCGCCGACGTGGGCATCGCGATCGACAAGCACATCCCCCACGGTGGCGGACTCGGCGGCGGCTCGACCGATGCGGCGGCGGTCGCACGCTGGCTCCGGCCCGACCTCGACCCCGCCACCCCGTCGGGCGCTCAGCAGCTGATCGAGCTCAGCGAGATCGGCGCCGACATCGCATTCTGCGCGGTCGGCGGTCGCGCCCGTGTGCGCGGCATCGGCGAGGTGGTCGAGCCGCTCCCCCACGTCGACCGGACGCTCACCCTCGTGATCCCGCCGCTGTCGGTGTCGACTCCCGCCGCCTACCGGGCATGGGACGACCTCGGCGGGCCGACGGGCCCCGGCCCGAACGACCTCGAGCCGGCTGCGCTCGTCGTCGAGCCACGACTTGCGTGGTGGCGGGGCGCGATCACGGAACGGTGCGGCGAGGCACCCGTCCTCGCCGGCAGCGGCGCCACCTGGTTCGTGCACGGTGAACGCGCAAACGCCCTCGCCGATCTGGTCGACGAGGGCGCTGAGATCGTCGTCGCAACGACGGTTGCCGAACCGGGCCGCTGAACGAGCCGCAGTCCGACGGATGATGGGCCGGGCCGAGGCGCGCGAAGGCAGCCGGATCCGGCGAAACGAGCGTTACTTGCGACGCTGGTGACGCGTGCGGCGCAGCATCTTCTTGTGCTTCTTCTTCCGCATGCGCTTCCGGCGCTTCTTGATCAGTGAACCCATAGCGTCGGGCAACGCTACCGGACGTGTGGTCGCGCACCACCTGCGTTACCGTGACACCTGCCGGGCGCGGCGGCCGACGGGGTCGTCTCGAACGGTCGACCATCCCGGGTCGTCTAATGGTAGGACTGCGGTTTTTGGTGCCGCCTGTAGGGGTTCGAATCCTCTCCCGGGAGCGATATGGCAGTCCAAGTGATCGTCCTCGCCGCGGGTGAGGGCACCCGGATGCGTTCCAGCCGACCGAAGCCCCTGCACATGATCTGCGGGCGGGCGATGGTGCTCCACGTCATCCACTCCCTGGAGCGGCTGCGGCCGGCGCGTACGGCGGTGGTCGTCGGCCACGGCGCCGAACAGGTCACCAAGAAGGTGCAGGAGCGCGCCCCCGACTGGGCGAACGTTGTGTTCGTCGAGCAGGTCGAGCAGAACGGCACCGGCGACGCAGCCGCCACCGGTATGACCGCGTTCGACGGCGACGACTACGACGACGAGGCGACCATCGTCGTACTCAACGGCGACGCGCCGCTCTTGCGCGCCGACACCCTCGACGAGCTGGTCGCCACCCACGTCGCCAACGGCAACGCCGCCACCCTGCTCACGTCGGTCATGGACGACCCGACCGGCTACGGGCGCGTCGTCCGCAAGGTCGACGGGCAGGTGCTGCGCGTGGTCGAACAGCGAGATGCGTCGCCGGAGGAGCTCGACATCAAGGAGTGGAACACCGGCATCTATGCGTTCCGCCGCGACCTGCTCGGTCCGGCGCTCCGCACGATCACCACCGACAACACCCAGGGCGAGTACTACCTGACCGACGTCATCTCCGTCCTTGCGGGCATGGGCCACCGGGTCGGGTGCGTCCAGGCCCCGACCGCCGAGACCCAGGGCGTGAACGACCGCTGGCAGTTGGCTCTGGCCGAGCGCGAACTGCGCTCGCGAACCAACCGGCACTGGCTGCTCAACGGCGTCACCATGCTCGATCCGCGACAGACCTTCATCGACGTCACCGTCACCATCGGCCGCGACGTCACCCTGTACCCGGGCACGATCCTGCAGGGGTCGACGGCGATCGGCGACGGCTGCGAGATCGGTCCCGACGCCCAGCTCACCGACTGCGCGATCGGCGCCGGTGCGATCGTTCGCCAGGCCGTCGGCGACGACGCCGAAGTCGGCACGGGTTCGGTGGTCGGCCCGTACGCCCACCTGCCCGCCGGGTCGTCGGTCACTGCGGACACCGTCACCGGCAGCTTCTACACTGCTCCAGCCTGAGGCGGCCGAACGCTTCGCACGTCACGCCCTCCGACACGTCAACCAGCAGGGCACATCACCAGGGGAAACATGGAAAAGGTCACGACGAAGCGGCTCGCGCTCTACACCGGGCGCACCCACCCCGAGCTCGCTCGGGAGGTGGCCGGCCACCTCGACATCGAACTCGGGCAGGACAACCTGGTGTCGTTCGCCAACGGCGAGATGCGTTGCAGCTTCGGTGAGTCCGTTCGCGGCACCGACGTCTTCATCATGCAGACCCACTACGGCGTCGACGGGCGGTCGGTCAACGACTCGATCATGGAACACCTGGTGATGATCGACGCGGCCTACCGAGCGTCTGCCAAACGCATCACGGCGGTGTGCCCCTTCTACGGCTACGCCCGCCAGGACCGCAAGGCCGCGGGCCGCGAGCCGATCACGGCTCGGCTCATCGCCGACATGTTCAAGGCCGCCGGAGCGAAGCGGATGATCTCGGTCGACCTTCACTCCGGCCAGATCCAGGGCTTCTTCGACGGCCCGGTCGATCACCTGACCGCGATGCCGGTACTGGAGGAGTACGTGCGGTCCCATGCGTCCGAGCCGGTGATCGTGTCGCCCGACGCCGGGCGGATCAAGGTCGCCGAGCGCATGGCGCAGCACCTCAACGACTGCGGCGCCGACCTCGCGTTCATCTACAAGCGCCGGCCGAAGGGGACCACCAACGTGGCCGAGGCGGCCGAGGTGATGGGCGATGTCGAGGGTCGGACCTGCGTGCTCACCGACGACATGATCGACACCGGCGGCACGATCGTCGCGGCGTCGGAACTGCTGAAGAAGCGGGGCGCGAAGGACGTGTGGGCGATGGCCACCCATGGCCTGCTGTCCGGGCCGGCGGTCGACCGGCTGAAGAACGCGCCGATCGATCGGATCGTGCTTACGAACTCGCTCCCACTCCCGCCGGAGAAGCAGCTCCCCAACGTCGAGGTGCTCTCCGTCGCCCCGCTGATCGCCGAAGCACTCGGCGCCGTGTTCGACGACACGAGCGTCAGCGACATCTTCGATGGCGAAAACCTCGCCTGAGCCGCACCTACGCACTCGCCGGGCGTGGCACGGCACTCGCTGGCCGGGCGATGGCGACACAGCTCTGGGCCGGCGAGTGCGGGTTCCTAAGTTCGTGGACCGCGGGACGCCTCGCCGGGCTCCGGAGGATGGGCACCGCACCATCCACTACACGGTGCCCGACTCGTACCGGCGGCGAGCACCAGCGGATGTCCACCTCGACCGCTCGAGCTGGTTCGATCCGAGACGCGACCGAATTCGACGCCCGGACGGGCTCTTGGTCGCGGAGCCGCGACGGATGCTGTTCCTGGCCATCGATCAGATTCGCGGTGGAACCGGGACATTCGTGGTTCCAGAGGGGCGACGACGGTCAGCACCGCGATCACCGCCGCGACCTCGGTGCGGCGGCGGTCGGTTGGCAGGTACTGCGTCTCGACGAACGATTCCGGCGCGATCTCTCGATCGCCGCCCGCCACGTCGCGGCCGCCCACCGGCAGCGCCAGCTCGAACTCGCCGGTTGATGCGACCCGAAACTCTCGCGATCGGACCCGCCTGGCGGGTCCGATCGCGCAGATTTCGGGTGGTGGCGGGCGGGGTGTTGGCGAGTGGGGGTGTCCTGGGGAGCCGGGTTGGCGGGTGGGTGCCGTGTCGGGGTGAGCGGGTGCTGTCTGGGTGGTGGAGCGGTAGCGTTGAACGCTGCTTTGCGAACCTCCGGTGGCACTTGTGGATGATCAGATTCCGCAGGCACCCGCCGCGATCGATTGGAACACTCCGATGACCGAGACCATCCTCAACGCCGACGCCGGACGCGAGACCGGGAGCGCGGCCAGCCGGCGCCTCCGCCGCGCCGACCGCATCCCCGCCGTGATCTACGGCAAAGGCATGGACCCGCTGTCCGTCAGCGTCGCCCGCCCCGAGCTACGGGTCGCCGTGTCCGGCTCCGCCGGCATGAACACGATTCTCGACCTCACGGTCGACGGCGAGGTCTACCCCTCCTTGATCAAGGACGTGCAGCGCCACCCCGTGCGCCAGAACATCACGCACGTCGACTTCATCCAGGTCGACCTGAACGCCGAGATCACGGTCTCCGTCCCGGTCCGCCTCGAGGGTGAGGCCAAGGACGTCGCGAACAACAACGGCCTCGTCGACCTCGCGATGACCGAGATCGAGGTCACCACGACCCCGCGCAACATCCCCGACGAGCTCGTTGTCGACGTCACCGAGATGACGATGGAGACCACGATCACGCTCGGCGAGGTCAACGTTCCCAGCGGCGTCACCGTCACCGCCGACCCCGAGCTCCCGGTCGTCACCGTGCTCACGATGGCCACCCCGGTGCTCGACGCCGAGGAAGCCGAGCGCGAGGCCGCCGCGGCCGAGGCCGACGGCGCCGAGGGCGGCGGCGACGACGCTGGCGAGGCCGCCGGCGGCGACGACGCCGCCTTTGACAACCACGCCGCTGCCTTCGACTGGGC
>JBCBDK010000223.1:0-6784 GCA_038529675.1 Actinomycetota bacterium | reverse complement strand
TGCAGTGCCGCCCGGAGCTGATCGAACGAACCTACGAGGGGCTCGCTGGCGCGCCCCGGGCGATCGTCCACTTCTACAACTCGACCAACCCGCTGCAGCGTGAGGTCGTGTTCGCCGAGTCCAAGAAGGGGGTTGAGCAGATCGCGATCGAGGGCGCGAAGATGTGCAAGACCGCCGAGTTGGCACTCCCCGACCGCGCCGACGGCACTCGCACCGACATCCGGTACGAGTACAGCCCGGAGAGCTTCACGCTCACCGAGCCCGACTATGCGATCGAGGTCTGCGAGGCCGTGATGGACGTCGTGGCGCCGACGCCCGATGACCGCATCATCCTCAACCTGCCCGCCACCGTCGAGTGCTACTCCCCCAACGTGTACGGCGACGTGATCGAGTGGTTCTGCCGCACGATCAAGGACCGCGAGTCCGTGATCGTCTCGCTCCATCCGCACAACGACCGGGGCTGCGCTGTGGCCGCCGCCGAGTTCGGCGTGATGGCCGGTGCCGACCGGGTCGAGGGCACGCTGTTCGGCAACGGCGAACGGACCGGCAACGTCGACGTCGTCAACCTGGCGATGAACCTCTTCATGAACGGCGTCGACCCCGAACTCGACATCTCCGACATCGACAAGCTGCGTCGCGTCGCCGAGTACTGCAACCGCCTGCCGGTCGGCCCCCGCCACCCATACGTGGGCGACCTCGTCTACACGGCGTTCTCCGGTTCTCACCAGGACGCGATCAAGAAGGGGTTCGAAGCGCTCGACGCGAAACGCGACCCGGCGACCGGCGACTACCCGAAGTGGGGCGTCCCGTACCTGCCGATCGACCCGAAGCACGTCGGTCGGTCGTACGAGGCCGTCATCCGGGTGAACAGCCAGTCCGGCAAGGGCGGCGTCGCCTACGTGATGAAGGCCGAGCACGGCTTCGAACTGCCACGACGGCTCCAGATCGAGTTCTCCAAGACGATCCAGCACGTCACCGAGGACTCCGGCACCGAGATCACCCCCGGCCTGATGTGGGACAACTTCCGGAGCGAGTACCTCCCTTCCGAGCCGCGGTTCGTCCTCAAGTCGCACGAGCTGACCACGACATCGACCGAGGGCAGCGGCGTCACCACGATCCAAGCTCAAGTCGAGGTCGATGGTTCGGCGCACTCGCTGCGCGGGACCGGCGACGGACCGGTCGAGGCATTCGTCCAGGCGATCCTCGGCGAGTTCGGCGCAGCGGTCGGCGGCGTCTTCGACGTGCTCGACTACAGCGAGCACGCGATCGGGCAGGGCGCCGACACGACCGCCGTCGCCTACGTCGAGACCGTCCGCGGCGGCGACGATGTGAAATGGGGCGTCGGGCAGAGTTCGAACATCACCACCGCCTCGCTGCGCGCCGTCCTCGCAGCGTTCGAACGCCAATCAGGCTGACCCGAGCGCCGATCGGACTGAGTTGACCCGTCGTCGTCGGACGGATCGGCGACGAACCGGCAGCGTGGGCGACGTGGCTAGATTCTCGGGATGGCGCTGCTCACCAGGCTGGTCCGTCGTTCGCTGTGGCTGCTGCTCATCGGCCTCGCGGCGGGCGCGGCCGTGCAGTGGTGGCGCGAGCGCCAGGCGCCCCGCCTCCCCGCAGCCCCCGAATGGCCGCCGATCAGGACCGATGCAGGTGCCGAGTCCGCGACCGCCGGCACGGCCGGCGGGCCTGACGCCGGCACGACGGTCCGCAATCTGGTCGACGTACCGGCGGATCCGAGCGATTCGCCCGCCGATGGCTCAGGCGCTGCCAACTGGGTGGAACCCGACGACGAGGGCCAGTGCCCGATCGGTCATCCGGTCAAGGCCAACGACAACTCTGGCATCTTCCACGTCCCGGGCGGCCGCTTCTACGACCGGACCAAGGCCGAACGCTGCTACGTCGACGCAGAGGCGGCCGCCGCCGACGGCTACCGTCGAGCGAAGTCCTGACCCGACGCAGTTCGGGTCGGCTCACTCCATCAATCACGAAGCCATCAGGCACGAACTCTGGGGGAATCCATGAAGGTCAGCGTCGATTTCGATCTGTGTGCGTCCACCGGGGCATGCATGCAGGTGTGCCCCGAGGTGTTCGAGGTCCGCAGCGACGGCTACCTCTACATCCTTCAGGAGGAGCCGGGCGCCGACCTCGCCGACAAGGTCAACGAGGCGGCCGACATGTGCCCGACCGCCGCCATCACCGTCGAGTCCTGAACTCCTGCCACCACCGCACCGGCTACGTTCAACCCGGGGGCCGTCCGACCGGATGGCGACGACAGGGGAACCTCATGAACGACCATGCACCCTGCGGTGGCGGCGCAGCATCGACGTCGTCACGGCGACGGCGCGTCGTCGGTGTCGCCGCCGGGCTGATCGTCGGCGCGGTCACGGTCGGCATCGACGCTGCACCGACACCGGTCGAGGCATCGCCCGGCGCGGGTCCGGCCGCGATCGTGTCGCTCGGCGACAGCTTCATCTCGGGTGAGGCCGGTCGCTGGGCCGGCAACTCCGACTCGTCGTGGCGATCACGTCGCGGGACCGATCGGGCCTACCGGCGCAGCGGATGGTTCGGCTGGAGGTACGACCGCGAGGCGGTGTACCCGGGCACGGTCGCGAACGGTTGCCACCGCAGCGACGTCGCACCGATCAGGTCGAACGACATCCCCGTCGACGCCAAGGTGAACCTGGCGTGTTCGGGCGCTGCGACCGATCACGTCACGGACACGGCGTTCAAGGGCGAGGCACCTCAGTCACAGCAACTGATCGGGGTCGCACAACAGCACGACGTGCAGATGGTGGTGCTGTCGATCGGTGGCAACGACCTCGGCTTCACCGAGATCATCCTCGAGTGCACCCTGCGCTTCGCCACCTCGCCGAGCGTGGCACCCGACCTGTGCAAGGACGACGTCCAGCCGAGCGTCGACGCCCGGCTCCCAGCCGTGATGGCCGACGTCGGCCGATCGATCGATGCGATCCGCACCTCGATGCGCTCGGCGGGCTCTGCGGACGACGACTACCGCCTGGTGGTCGTCTCGTACCCGTCGCCCGTGCCGCGGGGATCGGAGATCCGCTACCCGCAGGCCGGCTGGAGCCGGCTCACCGACGGCGGCTGTCCGTTCTGGAACGCCGACGCCACCTGGGCTCGCGACTCGCTGGTCGCGCAGATCGCCGACGGGCTCCGCGACGTCGCAGCAGCGAACGGCGCCGAGTTCCTCGACCTACAGGACGCATTCCAGGGCAACGAGAACTGTTCGGTCACCGCGAACCGTCCCGGCCGGCGTGGCGGACCGAACCCGGCGACGTCGGAGTGGACGCGTTGGGTCGGCAGCGGACTGCTCCAGGGCGATGCCCAAGAGAGCGTCCACCCGAATGCCTACGGCCAACAGGCACTCGGCCAGTGCCTCGAGCTGCTCTGGTTCCAGTCCGCAGGTGGTGAGTGGGCCTGCACCAACACGCCCGACCGCGGGCCCGCCGACATGGTGCTCTCACCCGGCTGAGATCGTCCGAACGACGACATCCGACGAACCCGCGTTTCGATTCTCGGCAGCTCGTAGGGTCGTCGGGCGATGGGTTTCCATGCACAGCTGTCTCGGTCGTGGTCGGCGGCGAGCTCGATGCTCTGCGTCGGCCTCGATCCCGATCCCGACCGCTACCCCGCGCCACTCGCAGGCAGCCCGCACGCGACCGAGCGGTTCTGTCGAGCGATCATCGACGCCACCGCGGACCTCGCCTGCGCGTTCAAGCCACAGATCGCGTACTTCGCGAGTCAGGGAGAGGAGGGCGCGCTCGAGCGCATCTGCGAGTACGTCCGAACCGAGTACCCCGACACGACGTTGATCCTCGACGCCAAGCGGGGCGACATCGGTTCGACCGCCGAGCACTATGCCCGCGAGGCGTTCGCCCGCTACGGCGCACACGCCGTCACCGTCAACCCCTACCTCGGCACCGACTCGATCGAGCCGTTCTTCTCGTCGGCCGCGAACACCGACGGCGGCGGCGTGATCCTGCTGTGCCGCACGAGCAATCCGGGTGGCGACGACCTCCAGTCGATCGTCTCGAGCGACGAAGACGGCGCCAAACCGATCTACGTGCACGTCGCCGAGCAGGCCGCAGCAAACTGGTCTCGGCTCGGGGAGATCGGTCTCGTCGTCGGGGCGACGTATCCGACCGAGCTGGCCGATGTCCGAGCGATCGTCGGCGACCTGCCCGTGCTCGTGCCCGGCGTCGGCGCGCAGGGCGGCGACCCGGCCACGGTGCTGGAGCACGGTGCAACGGCGGCCGGCCGCGGGCTCGTGGTCAACTCGTCGCGGGCGATCCTGTACGCGTCGGGCGCAGCGGACTTCGCCGCCGCCGCACGCGCCGAGGCAGAGCGAACCGCAGCCGCGCTCTCCTGCTGACGATCAGACCTCGCCGGACCGCAGCCGCGCGCTCCAGCTGACGATCAGACGTCGAGCGTCGTGACGTCGATGATCCCCGGCGCCTGGCGGAGTGCATCGAGCGACTCGTCGGGGATGCGAGCCGTGGGCGCGATGAGCATCACTGCGTTGTCCGTGTCGGGCACCCTGCTCACCGCCATGTCGGCGATGTTGACGCCGGCGTCACCGAGCAGGGTTCCCATGCTGCCGATCACGCCGGGGCGATCGTCGTTCGTGATGACGACCATGTGGTCGGCCGGAGGCACGTCGAACGGGATGCCGTCGATGTTGACGACTCGTTGCTCGGCCCGCGGGCCCGACAGCGTCCCGGCGACCGAGTGGCCCGAACCGCGCACCGTGAGCAGGTTGACGTAGTCGGCCGACGTGGCGCAGTTGACGTCGCGAACCTCCACCCCGTGCGCCTCGGCCAGGTGGGGAGCGTTGACGTAGGTGACCGGTTCGTCGGAGATCGGACCGAAGAAACCCTTGAGCACCGCGAGTTCGAGGATGCGCGTGTCGTAGCCGGCGATGTCGCCCTCGACGCAGACCTCGAGCACGTCGGGTACGGCACCGACGAGCGACTCGAACAGGCTGCCGAGCCGCTCGGCGAGCGGCAAGAACGGCCGGATCGTCTCGTTGGCCTCGGTGGCGTTGACGTTCACGGCGAACGGCACGAAGTCGCCCGCCAGCGCGAGTTCGACCATCGACGCGATCGTGTCGCCCGCCTTGTCCTGGGCCTCGCGGGTGCTGGCGCCGAGGTGCGGCGTGACGACGACCGACGGCAGGTCGAACAGCGGCGAGTCGGTCATCGGCTCGGTCGAGAAGACGTCGAGAGCGGCGCCGGCGATCACGCCGTCGCGTACGCAGTCGGCCAGGTCCGCCTCGTGGACGATCCCGCCCCGAGCGACGTTGACGACACGCAGCGTCGGCTTCGCCTTCAACAGCAGATCGCGGTCGATGAGTCCGATCGTGTCGGGCGTCTTCGGCAGGTGCACCGAGAGGAAGTCGGACTCGGCGACGACCTGGTCGAGGTCGAGCAGCTCGACACCCATCTTCTTGGCGCGGTCGGCCGACACGAACGGGTCGTAGGCGATCAGTCGCATCCCGAAACCCTTTGCTCGGTCTGCGACGAGCTTCCCGATCCGGCCGAGGCCGACGACACCGAGCGTCTTGTCGACGAGTTCGACGCCCTCCCACTTGCTGCGCTCCCATCGACCGTCGACGAGCGCGGTGTGCGCCTGGGGGACGTTGCGCGCGCTTGCCAGGAGCAGTGCCATCGTGTGCTCTGCCGCCGACACGATGTTGGACTGCGGCGCGTTCACGACCATGACGCCCTGGGCGGTCGCGGCAGCGACGTCGACGTTGTCGAGGCCGATCCCAGCTCGGCCGACGACCATCAGATCGTCGGCGGCCGCGAGGACGTCGGCGGTCACCTGCGTCGCCGACCGGATGATGAGCCCCGAGGCGCCGGGCACGGCCGATCGGAGTTCGTCGTCGGAGAGGCCGAGACGAACGTCGACGTCGTGACCGGCGGCGCGCAGGCGGTCGAGTCCACCCTCGGCGATCTGTTCGGTGACCAGGATCCGAGCCATCCTCACTGCCTATCGGTCCCCACGGCCACCTGCACGCGCGTTGACGAAGTGTCTCCGCGTCGGTCCGCGACAGTCCGCCACGGTCCACTCGATGGTCCGAACGTCCGCAGTACGGTGCCCGACGTGAGCGACAGCCCGGTCGACGACGAGCAGGTCGGTGGCGACATCGAGCAGGTCGACGCACGGTCCGGCGGGCCCGGCGATCGAGTCGACGTTGCGGCGATCGAGCTCTGGTTCGTCGAGCGCGGCGTGCCGCACTTCGTCGAACGCAAGACCGACGGCTCGGTGCTCGACGCGTGGACCCGAGCGCTTCCGCTGCTGGTCGTCGCCTACCTGCTCCTGGGCTTGCAGGCGCTGAACCTGGCGGGCTGGACCGTCGGTGAGAACCTCGCCGCCGCAGGCGTCATCGTCGCCGTGCTGGTGGCGACGTGGGCCGCCTCGAACCGTCTGCGAGGTGTGCCGACGTTCGCCCGGCCGACCGACATCGACGCGCCCGAACTCGTCCTGTTCCTCATCGGCCCCGCTCTCCCCGTGCTGCTGTTCGGTCAGTTCGTCGACGCGGTCGAAACGATCCTGCTCGCCGGCACGATCCTCGCCTTCATCTACGTGTGGTCCGCGTACGGCCTCGGCCCACTGCTTCGATGGGCGGCGCGTCGAGCGGTCCGCCAGATCGAGGGGCTCGGCTCGCTCGTTGCTCGGGCACTTCCACTGCTGTTGCTGTTCAACGCGATGCCGTGCAGCGTGCCGGCGACCTCCCAGACCTCGGCATTGATGAACA
>JBCBDK010000222.1:0-6785 GCA_038529675.1 Actinomycetota bacterium | reverse complement strand
GACCCCAACTGTTGGATTCCTGCTCGGGGACAGACCCCAACTCCGTGCGAGTTGGATTCTTGCTCGGGGACGAAATCCAACTACCCGACACCGCGTACCTACGTGACGTCGAACGTTCGCGGCTCGCTGGGTGGCGGGGTGGGCGTGACAAGCTCGGCGGATGGCTCTGCTCACACACCAGTTCGCCGCCGACCGCCCCGACGACGTCGCGCTCGCCGACGATCACGGTTCGGTCACGTTCGCCGGCTTCGACGAACGCGTGAACCGGATCGTCCATGCGCTGCGCGATGCGGGACTCGGCGGTGGTGGAACGATCGGCATCGTCTGCGGCAACCGCAACGAGTGGTTCGAGCTCGCGATGGCCTGCGCCCACGCCGGGGTCACGTACGTGCCGATCAACTGGCATCTGGTCGGGCCCGAGATCGCCTACATCCTCGCCGACTCCGGCGCCACCGCCGTCGTCACCGAGGGTCGGTTCGCCGACGCAGTGACGACGGCGCTCACCGACGAACGCGTCGCAGACCAGGTCTCGCTGCGCCTCGCGGTCGGCGGCGAGGTCGACGGCTTCACACCGTTCGACGACTTCGTCGCCACCGGCTCGCCCGACGAGCCCGAGGGTCAACTCTTCGGCGGTCCGATGTTCTACACCTCGGGAACGACCGGCAACCCGAAGGGCGTCAAGAGCAGCCTCACCGCGATGCCCGACGGGACCGGGCCCGAGATCTGGCAGCTCGTCGGCGCCGGCTTCGCCGACATGGTCAAGGCTCCGGGCACGACGGTCCTGTGCGGCCCGGTGTACCACTCGGCCCAGTGGGCGTTCTCGTTCCTCCCGATGATCGTCGGCTCGGCCACGGTGATGCAGCACAAGTACGACTCGGCCGCCGTGCTCGACCTCATCGACCGGCATCAGGCGACGAACATGCATCTGGTCCCGACGCAGATGAAGCGGCTCCTCGACCTCCC
Organism: Actinomycetota bacterium; assembly: GCA_038529675.1. Classification (GTDB taxonomy): domain Bacteria; phylum Actinomycetota; class Acidimicrobiia; order Acidimicrobiales; family Ilumatobacteraceae; genus Ilumatobacter_A. The sequence goes on along the minus strand of JBCBDK010000222.1, from coordinate 5,822 downwards.
CGACGACGCGAAGGCCGGCTTCGACGGGTCCTCGCTCCAGCTCGTCATCCACGGCGCCGCCCCGTGCCCGACCGCGGTCAAGCAGGGCCTGATCGAGTGGTGGGGGCCGAAGATCACCGAGTACTACGGCTCGACCGAGGGCTCGATCATCTCGCTCATCGACTCGGAGCAGTGGCTCGCCAAGGGCGGCAGCGTCGGCCCGCCGCTCCCCCACATGGAGGTCACGATCGTCGACGACGACGGCAACGTCTGCCCGCCGAACGTGCCCGGCACCGTCTGGTTCCGCAACGCGATGGGCACCGACTTCGAGTATCACAACGCACCCGACAAGACCGCCGACTCCCACTCGGGCCACGGTGCGACCACCGGCGATGTCGGCTACCTCGACGACGACGGCTACCTCTGGCTCAGCGACCGCAAGATCGACATGATCATCTCCGGCGGCGTGAACATCTACCCGGCCGAGATCGAGTCGGTGATCGGCGGCGACCGAGCCGTTGCCGACGTCGCGGTGATCGGCGTACCGAACGACGAGTTCGGTGAGGAGGTCAAGGCGATGGTCGTGCTCGATCCCGACGCACCCGACCGCCCGACGGACGACGACGCGGCACGCGCCCATCTCGATCAGCTGTGCCGCACGCAGCTCGCCGGCTACAAGGTGCCGCGTTCGTACGAGTTCCTCGACGAACTGCCCCGCACCGGTACCGGCAAGGTGAAGAAGGCCATCCTCCGCGCCCCGTTCTGGGACGACGCCGACCGCACGGTCTGAACCGGTTGCGCCACGACACTCGCCGAGGTCACATCGGCCTCGCTGCCTCGAACCGGACGTCGATCAGGGGCGGACCTCGTACGGCTGCGGGACCGTGACGGGGTCACCGGCAGGTGTCCGCGGGCCCTCGAGGACGACGACGCCGGTGCCGTTCGGGTCGAGCCGGACGTGGGTCTGCTCGGAGATGAACCCCTGCAGTGCGATCGTGTCGGTCGAGTCACCGACGTTGGCGTCGAGCCAGCGGCCGTACTCGATCGCACCGTGGTGATCGAACGCCGGCCGGCTCTCGGCCAGCTCATGGTCGAACCTGATCAGTCGCTGCCGTTCGGTGAGCGTGATGACCGAGTCGTGGTCACCGCCGATCCTCGCCAGCGGCACGGCGTCGCGCGTGTTCTGTACGACGTAGGCCTCGACGCCGGGATGCATCTGCTGATCGGGGGAACCGAACGTCACGACGTTCACGTCGTAGCCGAGCCCGGCGAGCGTGTCGCCGACGTTCGCACCGACGATGCCACCTTGGCTGTGGCCGTAGATGTTGACCGTCGCGCCGGGCTCGAGGTCCTGGGTCAGCACCCACTCGCGGATCGCCGCCTCCTCCCGGCCGGTGCCGGTGATCTGGCTGGCGGCCGCGTTCGGCAGGTTGCGCGCACCCGACTCGCCGTAGAGCGAATCCTCACCGGGCGGAACGATGCCCGGGATCGTCAGGTTCAGCACCTGGCGGCCGTCGCTGGTCGTGCCCCGTGTGTGGAACATCGCCATCGACTGGTCGACCTCGACGCCCCGCTCGCGTTGGAGCTGTTCGAGGAGCGCCATGTTCCGACCAACCTCGGTCGCGCTCGACGGGTTGCGGACGTAGCCGTGCGCCTCGAGCTCGGCGACGAGGTCGGGACGGGCGACGGTCTCGAGCGGCGGCGAACTGAGGAGCACGCCGATCCCGACGATCGCCTGCGTGCCCTCGACCACGTCGTCGAGCCACGGGACCGCGTCGATCGCAATGCCGAGCGGGTTGTACCGCGTACTGCCGCCCGAGCCGTTCGGGATCTCGACCGTCGTGTTCAGCGCGGAGATCGCTGCGTCGATGTCGCCTTCCCCGATCGCCTCGGAGATGTCCTCCCACATCTGAACCGCGGCGGTCTTGACCGCGTTGAACGACTCCCGGCTGACACCGAGGAACTCGGCGGCAAGGATCTCGAGCTCGATGATCGCGAGCGCGGCACCGCAGGCGACGCCGGCTGCCTGGAGGCCGGCGACCGCAGCGGTCTCGGCAGCGATCGCTGCGGCCAGCGCCGCCGAACTGAACGGAATCGCGGCGCGTGCGACCTGCTCGGCGGTCGCCGCGATCGAGTAGGCGGTCTCCGCGGTGACGATGGCGGCGGCGAACGTGTCGAGGACCGGGGCGCACCGGGCGATCGAGCGCCCCATGCTCGACACGGTCGCCGAACGCTTCATCATGTGGTTCCGGAAGCCGTCGGCGGCCCGGCCGCTCCATGCCGACTGCGTGCTGTTGGCCGTCTGGGCGAGCTGGCCGGCGGAGCCACCGAGGTTGGTGCCGAGCAGGCGGAGGTCGGCCGACAGTCGGCGGATGGCCATCGCGTCGGTCCGGGGGAAGGGGACCGCGCCCCGTACGGTGATCATGGCCGGGCTCCTCCGATGCTCGCAGGCGTCCCCGTGACCGGCACCGAGTCGGGCGAGTCGCCGCCGGCGACGAGATGTCCGCAGTCGTCGAGCACCTCGCCCAGCACGTCGGTCACGCCGTCGACCAGATCGACCGCGCCGTCCACGGCGTCCTCGGCGACGTCGCCGAGCTGATCGAACGACGCCTCGACCGCGTCGCCGAGTTGATCGAGCCCCTCGGTCACGCCGTCGACGATGTCGCCGAGCGCCTCGGTGAACCCCTCGGGCAGGAAGTCGTCGACCGCGTCGATGAGGTCGCCGAGCACGTCGCCGACCGCGTCGGCAACGCCGTCGACCAGATCGTCGAAGACCTCGCCGATCGTGTCGAGGGCGTCGTCGACCATGTCGCCGAGGTCGGGGCGCTGGTCGCCCTCGCCCGTGCCCGGGTCGGAGTCGGGTCCCGGCTCGGTCGGCGGCGTGCCACCCGTCGGGTCGGGCGTGCCGTCCGGCGTGGGCGCACCGGTCGGTCCGCCGGGCGCACCGGGTGTGCCGGGGTTCGGGCCCGACGTGGGCTGCCCGCCACCGGGGACGATCGGCGGCGTCGCGACGGGCGGTGATGCGGTCGGAACGGGTGCGGGCGTCGGTGCGGGTTGCGGGTTGGGTCGCACCGGATCGCTCGCTCCCTCCAATGCGCCCATCCCGGTGCCGCAGCCGCCGACGACCTCGTCGTCCATCCGCTGGTAGTTGCGGATGACCTCCTCGATCCCCTCGACGTCGTCGGCGATCGCCTGCACGGTCCGGGCGATGAAGATGGCGATCTCGGCGCCGAGGGCGACGATCGCCGCCGAGGCGACGGGCGAGCCGGTCGACGCCGCGGCCGACGGCGTCGAGATGAGCGCTCGGAGCCCGTAGATGCCCGCCCGGACGTCGGTGAGGATCTGCGGGACCGACGACAGCGCCTGCCACGAGACCGACAGGTCGCCGACGCCGATCGCGGGTGTCGACGCGTTCGATCCATGCGCCGGCGTGCCCGCCCTCGTGGTTCGGGAGGGACTCGTGGATCTGGTGGGAGTCGTCATGGGAGGCGATCATCGAGATCTGGCGGGACCGTCGGTAGAGGGAGAACGACCCCCTGTCGGTGCGCTCGCGCGTCGGCCCAGTTCGTGCCGCCCGTCGGCCTGTGGGTAGTCGTGCCCCTTCGGCCCCGTACCCGGTGACGGCAGGGTGCGACCTGCGCCAAGATGGGCCACATGCTCGCCACGGTCGACCAGATCACGCTGGAGATCTCCGGGGAAGCCGGGATGTCGCAGGTACCTGTCCGCCAGGCAACGGCGAGGATCGGACGGGTGGTCGACAACGACGTCGTCATCGCCAACGAGCTGACCGTCTCACGCCACCACGCCGAGCTCCGCTTCGGCGACGACGGCTGGCACGTCGTCGACCTCGAGAGCCGGAACGGCACCCATGTGAACGGCGAACGGCTCGACCCGGGTGCGGCGGCCGACGTCCACGTGGGCGACGTGCTCGCGCTCGGCTCGGTGACCCTCACCGTGACCGCGACACTCGACGCGGCCGACATGACGATCGACGATCCGGGCGGCCGCGACATCCACAAGCTGCTCACTGCGCTCTCCGATCGCGAACGCGACGTGCTCGCGCTGGTCGCGGCCGGGCACACCGACGCCCAGGTCGGCGAGGAGCTCTACATCAGCGTCAAGACGGTGCACTCGCACCTCGATCGCATCCGCAACAAGACCGGCATCCGCCGCCGCGCCGAACTGACGCGACTCGCGGTCCGGCTCGGGCTGACCGCCGGTCGGGCCTGATCGGGACGCCAGCACCGGCCCGGCGAGCGGCAGCAGGATTCGATCACCGTGCTCCGACTGCCCATCGCCATCGGTGGACGCGACGTCGTCGTCGGCGTCGCCGATTCGACGGTCACGACGGCCGACGTGCTGACGGCTGCGGAGGCGGTCGGAGCGTCGGCACCACCAACGGGCGTCCCCCAGACGCGTGCCGTCGGGGGTGTGGTCGATCGTCGCATCGTCGACGATCGCATCCGGCCGGGCGACGACCTGCTGCGCCCCGATCCGTGCCCACCGTCGGCAGGGTGGGCGGTGCACGTGATCGCCGGGATCGACGCCGGACGGGTGATCCCCATCCGCCAGCCGGCCGAGCCCGCGGCCGACGCCGACAACGGTGGGTCGAGGTGGCGTCGGCGCGGCGAGGAGGAGCGGCCCGGCGTGGAGGTGACCGTCGGCCGCGGCGTCGACGTGGACGTCCGGCTCCGCTCGAACGCGGTGTCGACACATCACTGCACGCTCACGATCGTGGACGGCGACGTCACCGTGGTCGACGCCGGCTCTCGCAACGGCACGGTCGCCGCTGGGCGTCTGGCGCCGGTCGTCGGCTCGGCGACCGACCCCGGCGGCGACGACGCAGCCGGCGAGGGCGCGCTCCGAGTCGGGTTCGGCGACCTCATCCGGTGTGGTCCGGCGATCATCACGGTGCGAGCGATCGACCTCGCGGACACGCCGGTCAACATGCGTCGGCTGCTCGACTCGACGCCGACGGGGCCCGTGCCGTTCTACCGCTCGCCCATCGACCATCCGCCCGAGCCGCACGGTGACATCCCGCTGCCGCCCGGCCCGCGCGACCCCCGCAGCGGCCGGCCCGGTCTGCTCGGCTTCCTCCTGCCGCTGGCGATGGCCGCCGGGTTGGTCTGGTGGACCAAGCAGTGGTTCTACGCACTGTTCGCGTTGATGATGCCGCTGATGATGCTGATCTCGTCGCTGGATCGGGCCGGGCGGAACCGGCGGATCCGCAAGTCGTCGAAGCGGCGCTACCAGGAGGAGATCGAAGAGTTCGTCCGCGACGTCGAGCTGGCGAGCCTGCACGAGACCCGGCGACGGCGGGAGGGGTTGCCGGACGCCACCGAGATCGTGCGGCGCGCTGCGACGACCGGCGCCGCGCTGTGGACCCGGCGTCGCGATCATCCGTGGTATCTCGCGCTGTCGGCTGGGATCGGCGACGTGCGGTGGGAACTGCCGGTCGCCGAGGTGCCCGACGAGCTCCGCGACCTCGACGACCTCGTCGAGGAGTGGAAGACCCTGCGCGACGCGCCGGTCGAGCTCCGCCTCGGACGGGGTCGGACGGTCGGGTTGGCCGGGGACCGTCGGAGCGCCCTCGCCCATGCGCGCAGCCTCGTCGCCCAGCTGGCCACATTGCACGGTCCGGCCGACGTCCGGATCGCGGTGGTGTCGTCGATGGCGCATGCTGACGACTGGGACTGGGTGAAGTGGCTCCCGCACGTCCGCCCGACCTTCGCAGGAGGGCGGCTCCTCACGATCGTCGCCGACGAGCAGGGTCGGATCGAGGGCGGCGAGGTCGACGAGATGCTGGCCGACGTCGAGGGAGGTGTCGACCTCGTGGTCGTCGT
>JBCBDK010000221.1:0-6785 GCA_038529675.1 Actinomycetota bacterium | reverse complement strand
CCGACGGCCCGGCGGGTCATGCGATCCGGGACCCGGCTAGGGTCGTCGGTTCGGAAGACGCCGACCCCGCCAGTCTCGACGACGTCCCGGGCTCGCCAGGTGGCATCGCCCTCGTCACCGGAGGACGGTGCGGCGGAGTCGCCGGATCCGTGCCTAGCCTGTGCGGCGTGTCGGTGGAGCGACTGGTCAGCGAGGTGGGCAGCGAGCCACCGCGTCCGTCGGCCGTGGGCACGCTCATCTCCGAGTCGGCGTCGCCGCTGAACTCGCTGCCGACCACCGCGCTGGATCGTGATCGGATCGAGCGCGCCATGCGCGACGCGGTCGTCACGTCCGACGACTACCTCACCGAGATCGCCTCGCACCTCATCGTCGCCGGCGGGAAGCGGCTCCGGCCGTTGCTGGCGGTCGTCGCCGCGCAAACCGGTGGCGCCGACACCGACGACCGGGCTGTGCAGGGCGGCGTCGCCTGCGAGCTCGTACATCTCGGCTCGCTGTACCACGACGACGTGATGGACGAGGCCGACACCCGGCGCGGCGTCGAGACCGTCAACGCGAAGTGGGGCAACCTCCAGGCGATCCTGGCCGGCGACTTCCTGCTGTCACGAGCCTCGGAGATCGCGGCGTCGCTCGGCACCGAGGTCGCCGGGTTGCTGGCTCGCACGATCGGGTGGCTCTGCGAGGGCCAGATCGAGGAGCTCCGTCACACCTACGACGTCGAGCGGACCGAGGCGAGCTACGAGGTGTCGATCCACGGCAAGACGGCGTCGCTGTACGGCACGGCTGCCCGCATCGGCGGCCTGGTCGCCGGGTTCGACCGGCCGATGATCGACGCGCTCACCGAGTACGGCAACGCGTTCGGCATGGTGTTCCAGATCGTCGACGACATCCTCGACGTCACCGCCACCGATGAGCGCCTCGGCAAGCCGGCCGGGCACGACATGGAGGAAGGCGTGTACACGCTGCCCGTGCTCCGCACGATGGCGGCCGGCGGCGCCGGCCGTGAACTCCGCGACCTCCTCGGCGCACCCCTCGATGCAGACGGCCGGCGGCGGGCCCTGGCGATCGTCCGCTCCGGCGACGGCGTGGCCAGCGCGATCGACCATGCGTCCGGCTACGCCGAACGCGCCGAGGCAGCATGCGATGCGCTCGCACCGTCGGCTGCGACCGACGCGCTCCGCGCTGCGCCGCGAGCGTTGCTCCACACGATCGGCTGACGCTCGCCCGACCTGGTGCCTCACCCGGCTCGCGTCGGGCCGCGCGCCCACCTGCGAGACTTCGGCGATGGTCGACGTGGCAGTCGTCGGAACCGGTGGGATGGGCACGTTTCATGCACGCACGCTGGCGCAGCTTCCCGATGTTCGTGTCGCCGCGGTCGCCGACCTCGATCCGAGAGCAGCAGCGCGAGCGGCCGACGTCGTTGCCGGACTCCGCGGCGTGGCGCCGGAGATCATGACGGGCCCGGGCGCGGCGGAGCGCCTTGCGACGGCGACCTCGATCCGCGGGCGTCACCTCGATGCAGTGGTCATCGCATCGCCCGACGACACCCACGCCGCCTTGTCGCTCGCAGCGCTCGATGTCGGAGCAGCCGTCCTCTGCGAGAAGCCGTTGGCGACCTCGGTCGACGACGCACGACGCGTCGTCGACGCGGAGGTGCGGGCGGGACGGCGCAGCCTGCAACTCGGGTTCATGCGTCAGTACGACGTGCCGCACCGCTTGGTGGCCGAGGCGCTCGCCGGTCTCGGCGCCGTCCACCTCGTGCGGGCCGCGCATCGGAACACGTCGTCGCCCGAACGCGATGACGCCACCGTCGTCGGGCAGAGCGTCGTCCACGACATCCACTCGGTCAGGTTCCTGACCGGCGCCGAGATCGTCGCGGTGACCGCCCGTGCCACTCGCACCGCGTCGGGCTCGATCCGCCACGTCGTCGTTCTCGCCGAACTCGTCGGCGGCCGTGCGGCCGACGGCGCCACCGCGACGATCGAGTTCGACGACGCCGGCTTCGCCTACGAGACCACCGTCGTGGTCACTGCGGAGGACGGCCTCGTGGCGACGCCGCCGCCGACGCGCGCCGTCGTCGGCCGGGACGGCGCAGTCCGTTCCGACATCGGTGGCGACTGGTTCTCGTGGTTCGCCGACGCGTACCGGACCCAGGACGCGAGCTGGATCGACACCGTGCGTGCGCAGCGCCCGCCGACGGGGCCGTCCGCATGGGACGGTCTCGTCGCACAGACCGTCGTCGACGCAACGCTCGCTTCGCTGGACTCCGGCGGCGAGCGGGTCGCCGTCACGATCGACGAGCCGCCGTCGATCCACGCTCGCGACGTCACCGACCTCGGGCTCTGACGGCCTGGTCACCCCACCGGGATCGGTGCGGTCGAGTGCGACCTGGGGCATGCTGTCGAGAATGCATGTGATCATCGTGGGTGCCGGCGAGGTGGGCCGCTACCTCGCACAGCGACTCGGTGCCGAGGGCAACGACGTCGTCGTCGTCGAGCAGGACGAGGCAACCGCGGCGGCGATCGCGCAGGAACTCGACGTCCAGGTCGTCGTCGGGAGTGCGACGGTCCCGTCGACCCTCCGGGCGGCGGGCGTGGTCGGCGCCGACCTCCTCGCCGGTGTCACCCAGAACGACGAGGTCAACTTCATCGCATCGCTGCTGGCGAAGGACGCAGGCGTGCCGCAGACCGTCGCCCGAATACAGAACGAGGAGCTGCGTAGCCCGGCCGGCGCGTCGCTGCGCGAGGCGATGAAGGCCGACCTCATCATCGACCCCGACGCGGACACTGCCGACGAGATCATGGAGATTGCCCGAGTCGGTGGCGCCGACGAGGTGTACGCGATGTCGGGTGGCGACCTTCTCGTGATCGGTGCGGTCATCGCCGAGGAGTCCGCGTTCGCCGGCTCGACGCTGGCGCAGATCGGCGCCAGCTTCGAGCCCGAGTGGCGCTTCCTGTTCGGTGCGCTCACCCGGGACGGCGAGACCGTGATCCCTCGTGGCGATCAGGTGTTGCTCGCAGGCGACCACGTCCGGGTGCTCACCACCCGCACCGCCCGACGCGAGCTGCTCGAACTGCTCGGCGCCGCGCATCGCCGAGCGAAGCGGGTGATGGTGCTCGGCGGGGGCGCGATCGGTTCGCGCGTCGCCGAGCGGCTGTGCGGGGAGGGCGCCGAAGTCGTGCTGCTCGAGCGGGAGGCCGAACGCGCCAAGGAGCTCAGCGAGCGACTCCAGTACGTCCGCATCGTCAACGGCGACATCGGCGACATCGACCTGCTGAGCGAGGAGTCGATCACCCGGATGGACCTCGTGATCGCAGCGACGGGCGACGACGCGGCGAACGTGCTCGCCTGTGCGTACGCCGCGGCCGACGGCCGGTCGACGTTCACCGTCGCCGTGCTCCATCGACTCGCATTGCTGCCGCTCGTCCGGCAGTTCGGCATCGACGCCGCCTTGAGCCCACGGACGGCGTCGGCGAACCACGTGCTGCGCCACGTCCGCGGCGGCACCGCGACCGTGGCCACGTTTCTCGAGTCGGACATCGAAGTCGACGAGTACATCATCGACGAGGGGGCACCGGCTGTCGGCGTGCGCGTGTCGGACCTCCACCTCCCCCACTCGGTGGTGCTCGGCGCCGTCATCCGTCCCGGTGAGGACGGCAAGATCGTCCGCGGCTCGACGGTCCTCCACGCCGGCGACAACGTCGTCGTCTTCGCCCGACCCGACAGTGTGCCCGAGCTCCGCAAGGCATTCTCCGCGTGAGCAGCCTCCGCAAGCGGGGCGAACGACTCACGCCCGACGATCGGTGGCCGACCCTCACCGGGCACATCGTCGGCCTCACGCTCGCAGTCGTCGGCGTCGGCGTGGTCGCGGCCGGCGTGGTCGACGCGATCGACGGCGGACCCGACATCGCCGAGCTCCTGTCGACCGGTCTGGTCTTGGGTCTCGCAGGTGCCGTGCTCCGGCGGATGACCGTGACGCCGCGGTCCATGCGCGTGCTCGACGTGTTCACGGCGGTCACCGTGACCTGGGTCGTCATCGCGATCGTCGGCGCGATCCCGTATCTCGTGACCGGCCACTTCAGCCGGGTCGACGACGCACTGTTCGAGGCGATCTCCGGCTTCACCACGACCGGAGCAACCGTCACGCCCGACATCGAGGCCACGTCGAAGGGGCTGCTGTTCTGGCGGTCGACCACCCAGTGGATGGGCGGCATGGGGGTCATCGTGCTCGTCGTTGCCGTGCTGCCCACCGTGGGCTCGGGTGGCATGACCTTGATGCAGGCCGAGGCGCCGGGTCCCACCGGCGAGCGGTTGACCCCTCGCGTCCGCGAGACGGCGCGACGGCTCTGGGCGGTCTACATCGGGTTCACGATCGTCTGGGCAGCTCTGTATGCGGTCGCCGGGATGAGCCTGTACGACGCGGTGAGCCACAGCTTCACCACGGTCTCGACGGGCGGGTTCTCGCCGTACCAGTCGTCGATGGCGCAGTTCGAGTCGGCATGGATCCAGTGGCTGGCGATCGTCGGCATGTTCATCGCAGGGACCAGCTTCGCGCTGCTGTACAAGGTGATCCGCCGTAATCCGGCGCCGCTCTTCTTGTCGACCGAGTTCCAGGTGTACGTGTTCGTCGTGGCCGCCGTGACGATGTGGGTCTTCGTCACGTCCGGCAACAGCGGCGGGCAGGCCGCCGGGTTCCGGGACTCGCTGTTCACCACGCTCGCGACGCTGACCACCACCGGCTACGTCACCACCGAGTACGGGCTGTGGAGTCAGACCGCCCAGTCGGTGCTGTTGATCGCACTGCCGATCGGGGCGATGGCCGGCTCGACCGCCGGCGGCATCAAACTCGTCCGCGTGATGGCGGTGTCGAGCTTCGCCCATCGTGAAGCGCTCAAGCACCTCCACCCCAAGCTCGTTCGCCCGGTCAGGGTCGGCAACGGCATCCTCGCCGACGACATCGCCAACAAGGTCGTCGGCTTCCTCTTGTTGGCCCTGGTGATCTTCGGTGGCGGCTCGTTCCTGATCGCCGCCACCGGCCCCGACATGATCACGGCGTTCTCCGCTTCAGCGACCGCGCTCGGCAACGTCGGCCCGGGCCTCGGTGGACTCGACCACACCGGCGACTTCCTCGCCGTCCCGGCGCTCGGGCGTGCGATCGCAATGGCGCAGATGCTGCTCGGGCGCCTCGAGATCTATCCGGTCATCCTCGCCCTCAGCGTCGTCACGCTCAGGATCCGGCTGCCCCGTCGATCGGCGGCCTGAGGTGTGCTCCGCGACGTGCAGAGGCGACGGCGAGTACAGCTGCGACCGAGCGGGAGGCCTGACGTGAGGGCCGTCGCCGCGCGGCCGGCTGGTTAGTGTTGGCGACCATGCTCGAGCGCCACGATCGGCTCACCTGGTGACCGCAGTCGCTTCGTCACGCGCACCTGACCCGGCGTCGCCGGTGCTCCGGGTTCGTGACCTCCGAACCGAGTTCGACACACCGGACGGCGTCGTCCACGCGGTGAACGGCGTCAGCTTCGACGTTCGGCCCGGCGAGTTCCTCGGTGTGGTCGGCGAGAGCGGGTCGGGCAAGAGCGTCACGATGATGTCGCTGCTCCGGCTCATTCCGATGCCGCCCGGCCGGATCGTCGAGGGCGCCGCCGAGTTCGACGGCCTGGATCTGCTCGACGTTCCCCTCGACGACCTTCGATCGGTTCGCGGCGGCGGCATCGGCACGATCTTCCAGGACCCGATGACGTCGCTCAACCCGGTCCTCACGATCGGGCAGCAGCTGATCGAGCCGATGCGGCTGCACCTGCGCGCGAGCAAGCGCGAGGCGAGGCAGATGGCGGCGAATCTGCTCGGACACGTCGGCATCCCCGACGCGGGACAGCGACTGAAGTCCTACCCGCACGAGCTGTCCGGGGGCATGCGTCAGCGTGTGATGATCGCGATCGCGCTCGCTTGTTCGCCGCAGCTGATCATCGCCGACGAGCCGACCACCGCGCTCGACGTGACCGTGCAGGCGCAGATCATCGAGATCGTGGAGGAGCTGCGTGACGACTTCGGCACGGCGATGATCTGGATCACCCACGATCTCGGGGTGATCGCCGGGCTCGCGGATCGGGTGCTCGTGATGTACGGCGGCAAGATCGTCGAGGAGGCGGCCGTCTCCGACCTCTACGCCCGGCCGTCGCACCCCTACACGCAGGGCCTGCTCCGTTCGTTGCCGCGCGTCGATCGCAAGGGCCGGGTGCTCGAGAGCATCCCCGGAACACCACCGAGCCTGCGCGCTGCCCCGACCGGGTGCACGTTCGCGGCCCGGTGCCCGCATGCCTTCGACCGCTGTCGGCGGGAGGTCCCGCCGCTCGTCGAGGTCGGCCCCGATCACCGCGCCGCCTGCTGGTGGGACGTCGAACGCGGAGCTCCTCGCAGTGTCTGACGTGGCGGGATCTGACGTGATGGGCGCTGATCCGTTGGGTCGTGTCGGGTCGTCGCTGGCGGGATCGGCGGCCGCGCCGGTCCTGACGGTCGAGGGGTTGAAGAAGCACTTCCCGATCCGGTCGACCGTGCTCCGACGATCGATCGGTGCGGTCCGCGCGGTCGACGGCGTGTCGTTCACGGTCGAGCGCGGCGAGACCCTGGGGATGGTCGGTGAGAGCGGCTCGGGGAAGTCCACCGTCGGCCGCACCGTGCTCCGGCTCGAGGAGCCGACCGAGGGATCGGTGCGGTTCGACGGTGTCGATCTCGCCGGCGTGCCGCGCGGCGAGTTGCGACGCCTCCGCACCAAGATGCAGATGGTCTTC
>JBCBDK010000220.1:0-6818 GCA_038529675.1 Actinomycetota bacterium | reverse complement strand
GCGGCGATCGCACGGCGGATCAGGCCGCGCACCGGCGTCGGCGACATGAGCTTCGGGAAGAGGCGGGTGTCCAGGTCCGCACCGACCGGTGCGTGGAGGACGAGCCCGGACATCGTCTCCGGGCGGCGGCTGGCGAGATCGAGTGCGATCGAGCCGCCGATCCCGTGACCGAGCACGATCGGCCGGGAGGCACCGACCACGTCGAAGAGGGCCGCCAGATGGTCCGCATAGTGAGCGACGGATCGGAGCGCGGAGTCGGCGGGCACACCGTTGAAACCGGGCAGATCGACCGCATGGAACTCGATGCCGTCGGGAACGTGCGAGAGCATCGGCCCGAAGCGGGTCGACCCACCGCCGTTGCCGTGCACGGCGACGATCGCGGTCATGACAGTGCTCCTGCTCGGCGCAACTCGGTGGGGATGGCGGCGACGTCGGGGTGGTCGCCTGCGTGCCGTCCGACGAACTCGGCGACGATCCGCCCGTCACGCACGGCGATCACCGTCGGGAGCGTCCAGGCGTCGCCGATCTTGCGGTTGATCAAGTGGCCCTTCAGCGTGGCTCGCACGCCGGCCTTCCACGCGCCGAGCCCGAACATCTCGCGGAGGCCGCCACGGTCGATCGCGAACGCCTCGTACAGCTCGCCGTCGGGATCGGCGATCGCCACCGCATCGGCGTCGTAGCGATCGAAGTACATCGGGCCCTGCTCAGCGGTGCCCTGGTACACGAAGATCACGGGAGGCATCGAAGGCGATTCCGCTCGGGCGCCGACGAACTCGTCGACCAGCTCGCGGTAGAACAGTCAACCGTAGTGACGGAGGAAGACGAGCAGCACCGGCTCGACCCCGTCCGATGTCATCTCCAGCAGGGACCCGAGCGACGCACCCGACTGGACGTGATGACCCGAAACCGGTCGAGCGAGCACCTCGGCGGGGATGGCGCGGTCCGCGGGACGCATGCGGCAACGGTGTCATGCCCAGCCTCGGCGTGCATCGCCGTGCTCGCGAGACGCCCGTCACCGTGCCGCTACCGTGCGTCCTGATCATGAGCCCGCCGAGCAGAGCGCACGTCCTGGATCGCGCGACGAAGATCCGCTTGTGCTCGGGCCGGACCACCTGGAGCACCGAGCCGGTCGAGGCGCTCGGGCTGCGGTCGATCGTGATGACCGACGGCCCACACGGCGTCCGGCGGACCACGACCGATGCGGCGATCATCGCCGCCGATCCGGCCACGTGCTTTCCGACGGCCGCCGGGCTCGGCGCCACCTGGGATCGGGATCTCCTCGTCGAGGTCGGCGAGGCGATCGGTCGCGAGGCAGCCGCCCACGGCGTGTCGGTCGTGCTCGGGCCGGGGGCGAACATCAAGCGACACCCCCTCGGCGGCCGCAACTTCGAGTACCTCGCTGAGGATCCACTCCTCACCGGCGAGCTGGCAGCGTCGCTCATCGAGGGCACGCAGCGAACCGGGGTGGGGACGTCGCTGAAGCACTTCGTGGCGAACAATCAGGAGTCGATGCGCATGGTCGTCGACGTCGTCGTCGACGAACGTGCGCTGCGCGAGATCTATCTCGCCGGCTTCGAGCGCGCGATCCGACGGGCGCAGCCGTGGACGGTGATGTGCGCCTACAACCGCCTGAACGGCACCTACTGCTCCGACGACCGCCGGCTGCTCACCAGCATCCTCCGCGACGAGTGGGGGTTCGAGGGGGTGGTCGTCACCGACTGGGGCGCGGCGAACGATCGTGTGCAGGGGATCCGAGCCGGGCTCGACCTCGAGATGCCCGGCAACGAGGGTGCCAACGATCCGGTGATCGCCGCAGCACTCGAGACCGGCGAACTCGTCGACTCCGATCTCGACACCGTCGTCGATCGGCTCATCCACCTCATCGCCCGGGGCAATCGTGCGGTCGACGGCAGCGCTGCCGATTCGCCCGGTCCGGACGACGCGATGTTCGACCGCCACCACGAGTTGGCGTGCCGCGCCGCAGCGGAGTCGGCGGTCCTGCTGACCAACGACGGCGTCCTCCCGCTCGATGCATCGGGCACGATCGCCGTGCTCGGTGGCTTCGCAACCGAACCGCGGTTCCAGGGAGCCGGCAGTTCGCAGGTCACGCCGACCCGGGTCGACACGTTGCTCGATGCCGTGCGCAACCGGGTCGGTGCCGCCGGCCGCATCATGCACGCACAGGGTTACGACCCCGTCGACGACGTATCTCGCGACGACTTGATCGACGAGGCGGTGCTCGTCGCCCGCGCCGCCGAGGTGGCGATCGCGATCGTGGGGCTCCCGTCGACCTACGAGTCCGAGGGGTTCGACCGCGAGCACCTGCGGCTTCCCGATGAACACCATCGCCTCGTACGCGCCGTGTGTGACGTCAACCCGAACACCGTGGTCGTGCTCGCCAACGGCGCGCCCGTTCAACTGCCATGGGTCGATCGGCCTCGGGCCGTGCTCGACGCATACCTCGGTGGTCAGGGTGGTGGTACCGGCCTCGCCCGCGTCCTGTTCGGCGATGTCGACCCCGGCGGGCGACTTGCCGAGACCTTCCCGCTCCGCCAGGACGATCACGGCAGCGATGCCTGGTTTCCCGGCACCGGTCGTCAGGTCCAGTACCGCGAGAGCATCCACGTCGGGTACCGCTGGTTCGACACCGTCGACTCACCGGTGCTGTTCCCGTTCGGCCACGGCATGTCGTACACCACGTTCGAGTACGCCGATCTCGAGGCGACGACCTCGGCCACTTCGGTGGTCGTCACCAACACGGGTGACCGAGCCGGAACCGAGGTCGTGCAACTCTACGTCCGACGCCCCGACTCGCAGATCAACCGGGCGGCGCAGGAACTCAAGGCCTTCGCCAAGATCCGCCTCGAACCACGGGAGTCCGTGACCGTGACGCTCGAGCTCGACGACCGAGCGTTCGCCCACTGGGACGTGCGCCGCAACCGGTGGTCGGTCGAACCGGGTCCCGCCCAGATCGCAGTCGGTTCGTCCTCGCGGGACATCCGACTGGTCACCACGATCGACGTGTCGGGCGATCGGCCCGAACCGACCGCTTCCGACGCTGGGCCGGCGGCGCCGACGTCCGCCGCCGATCTGCGCGACGATGCCCGTTTCGCCGCGCTGCTCGAACACCCCATTCCGGCACCGGACGATGTCGAGCCGTTCGACCGGAACTCGACCCTCGCCGAGGTGTCGGTCACGGGGCTCGGGCGCGGCCTGCGCGCCGGGGCCATCAAGGCGGCGCGTCGTCAGCTCGGCGACATGGATGAGGTCACCGCCAAGTTCATCGATCGGATGATGGGTGAGGCCCCGATGCGGTCGATGGTGCTCCTCGGCGGCGGTCGGCTGTCCTGGGTGAATCTCGATCGGATGATCGCAGCGATGAACGCCGCGCGCCGCGTGAGCGGGCTCCGTCGTCGAGTCCTCCGACGCCGGTGATCTCCACGCGTGTCGGCCGGTGGTGATCACCGCGCCGCCCAGCCGACGCTGAGGTTTCGCGTTCAAGCGTGCCTCAAGAGTTCGGGCCGTTCTGCCGATGTTTCTCATGGAACGACAGGAGAGGCCATGGCCCAGGATCACCGAGACCGACCGACGCACACGATGTTCACCCGTGAGGGCCTCGAACAGCCGAGCAGTCACGGATTCATGGACCGAGAAGCGTGGTTCGAGTTCCACTGCGAGCTGTACGACGTCGTGAGCGAGCTGGCGGTGTCGGTCGAGCGCATCGAGGCGGGCATGGTCCGTCTGGCCGACGGCCGCTCGCTCGAACTGCTCGCGGTCATGGAGCAGTGCGACGGCCGCCCCCGCGAGGACTGGCACGGCCTGGTCCACCGCCACCTCCAGACCTGGCTCGATCTGTCGCCGATGACGCCGGTCGCCTGGTCCGACCGCCCCTCCAAGTTCGACCTCCGCGTCCGCCTCGTACCCTTCAGCCCGATCGATGAGCGAATCCTGTCCCTCGTCGGCGCCCGCCGTGTGACCGGCGACATCGCCGCCGTCCTGTCACTCGCCACGCGCCACGGCATCGAGACGATCACGCCAGCCGAACTCGACCGCTTCGGCTGGGACGAGGACACCTCGTGGCGGCGTGGTTGGGAACAGACCGAACTACTCGCCGAACCTGACGAACTCGACGTCGTCGAGGTCGGTGGCATCGAGATCGTCCACCTCTTCGGCCGCGGTGAACTGACCGCCACCCTCGCCTTCGGACTCGAGGAGCACATCGGGCCGATCGGTGACCGTGGAGCGATCGTCGGGCTGCCGTGCGATCACAGCGTGCTGATCCACCCGATCGAGGGCAGCCACTCCCGGCACGCGATCGGCACGATGGCGCCGCTCGTCCGCAAGCTCCACGCCGACGGACCCGGGTCGCTCAGCCCGCAGCTCTACTGGTGGCGCGACGACGAGATCACCTGGATCCCGACCATCGTCGGCGACGTGAACGAGGTGTATCTGCCCGAGGGCCTCGGCGACGTCCTCGGCTGACGTCGACTGCGAAGCCGACGGTCAGACGACCGTCGTGAACAGCTTGACGTCGATGCCGTCAGCGTCGACGGGTCCGTCGTTGTTGCCGCTCAGATCGGAGGCGAACACCCGCAGGCGGCCGAACCCGCGATCGTCCTGTTCAGCGGAGATGCCTTCGTTGTCGTTGCCGACGATCGTCGTGCGGACGAACTCGGCCTCGAACGTCCCCGCACCGACCTCGCTGAGATCGACACCGTCCTGGCTCAGCGAGCCTGACGAGCTGGTGTCCGTCACTCGGAACGAGAGGTCACCGTCGTCTTCCTCGTCGGCTTTGAGCCCTTCGTCTTCGTTCCCGTCGGCGACCGACCGGTCGACTGTCACGACGACGTCGCCGGGACCCGCCTCGTCCAGATCGAGGCCCTCGTCGAAGTTGCCGTTCATCGTCGAGTTGGCGACGCGGGCGATGAGGTTGCCCGGCCCCTCCTCGTCGATGTCGAAGCCGTCGTCGAGGTCCTCGAGACCGTCGACCGTCTCCCCGCTGGCACCGTTGCCGTCGAACGACGAGCGGTTGACCCTGGCGACGACCCCGCCGCCGCCCTTCTCGTCGAGCTCGACGCCGTCGGCGAGGTTGCCGTCGAAGTTCGACCGGACGAGCTCGGCGACGATGCCGCCGTCGGCGCCGTCGTCGACCCGCAGGCCGTCGAAGTCGCGAGGGCAGCCGGTGGCGGTCGAGTCGTCGAAGCCGCCGAGCAAGGTGCCGTTGTCGGAGACCGACGAACGGACGACCTGGAGATCGATCGAACCGGTGGCATCGACGAAGTGCGGGTCGACGCACGCCGGATGCGGCTCGTCGTCGCTGTTGAAGCCAGTCGAGGCCTGACCGTCGATGAACACACCGTGGAACTTGCTCCCGCTCACGCCGACGCGGACGAGATCGATGGCGACGTGGCCGGCGTCGCTCGGGAGGAAGACTGCGAGGCCGTTGTTGAAGCTGTCCTCGAAGTTCAGCTCGGTGAGGCGCAGATCGGCGGCGCTTCGCGACACGAAGAGGCCCGAGTTCCAGGTCGTGTTCGCCGACGGGTCGCCGTTCGCGCCGGAGACGGTGCTGCCGGCACCGACGATCGACAGGCTCTGGTCACCCGTGTACTCGACGGCGGTTGCGAGTTCGACCGTGATCGCGGACTGGAACACGACGGCGTTGATCGACGGATCGGTATTCGCCGCCTCGACCGCCGCCCTGAACGAACCGGGGCCGGCGTCGGCGCCGTTGGTCACCCGGGCGATCGGACCGATGCCGGCCTCGACCGCGGACGTTGCCGGGACGAGTGCCAGACCGGTGGCGGCGAGCGTGAGGAGCGGAAGTGTCGGTCGTCGTGTCACGGCGGCGAAAGGTACGCGCGCCGGGTGACGCCCGATCGTCGGGCAGGTGACGCTCCGGCGAGCACGAGGCGACGATCGGATGACGGGACGCTCGGTGGTCAGGCGCGCGCGACGAGGATTCTCTCGACGTCACTCGGCGTGCGCAGCCGCACGACCTCGGCCGACGCCCACAGGGGCGTCTGCGACAGCGTCTCGTACTTCGCTCGGGTGGTCGGCGCCTTGCGCCACGCCTCGGCGAGGATGCTCCGGCTGGGGTGAACCAGATCCCGCCAACGTTCACGGTTGCCGTTCCACAACTGCTCGCGTCGGAGGGAGCGGCGGAGGGAGCGGCGGAGCACCCTGGGCATCGTGTGTCGACGATCGAAGTCGAGCCAGACGATCGTCGCGGCGCGTGCCTGTACCAGGTCCGCCACGATCGAGTAGTTGCCCGCCACGGCCCAACCACCCCGCGCTGCTTCTGCTGCCTGCAATGCTTCGGCGACCCGGAGCCGGAACTCCTGTGTCGGCGGCTCGGCCCACCCTGGTCCGTGGAACAGTTCGTCGAGGTCGATCGCATCCAGATCGGCTCGCTCGGCGAGGCGCCGGGCGAGCGTGGACTTGCCCGACCCCGGGGGACCGACGACCGCGATGCGGCGCCCGATCTCAGGTGCGCTGATAGTTCGGCGCTTCCTTCGTGATCGTCACGTCGTGGGGATGCGATTCCTCTCGGCCGGCGGTCGTGACTCGCATGAGACGCGCCGAGCGCAGCGCATCGAGGTCGCCGGCTCCGGCGTACCCCATGCCGGAGCGGAGCCCACCGACGAGCTGGTACAGCACCTCGCCGAGCGAACCGGCGTACGGGACGCGACCCTCGATGCCCTCGGGGACCAACTTGCGTGACTGAGCGCCCACGTCGGTCGTGCCGCCCGGCGACGACTGGCCGGTCGCGTAGCGGTCGGCCGAGTCGCCCGTCATCGCTCCCATCGAACCCATGCCGC
>JBCBDK010000219.1:5281-6860 GCA_038529675.1 Actinomycetota bacterium | reverse complement strand
CCATCGAGCAGACGTACGACGTTGCCGACGACCGGCAGCGCTGGATCCTCGACGCACTGGCCCAATTCGGCGACGTGCTTTCGCTGCTCCTCGGCCAGCAGCAGCATCTGCGATCGACGCTCGACGCGATCGCTCGGCTCGCCCTCGCCGAGAGCGATGACCGTCGCGGTGGACCGAACGTCGCCGAGGGAACCGACTCCGGCGCCGGCGGCGACCCCAACCGGACAAAGCCGGCCGGCCGGCACCAGCCAACAACACCGACTCCTCGGACCCACGAAACGGACTCACGATGACGAAGCAACTGCTCATCCTCGGTGCGGGCACCGCCGGCACCATCGCTGCGAATCGGCTGCGCAAGCGCCTGGACGACGATTGGGAGATCGCCGTCGTCGATGCGTCGAAGGAGCACCACTACCAACCCGGCTACCTGTTCATCCCGTTCGGCCGCTACGACGCCGACGACGTCGTCAAGCCCAACGCGCCGTTGCTCGCGGGCGGGGTCGACCTCGTCCTCGGCGAGATCGACCTCGTCGACACCGACAATGACCGCGTGATCCTCACGGACGGACGCCGGTTCACGTACGACCAGCTCATCATCGCCACCGGCACCCACCCCCGCCGGGACCAGACCGAGGGGCTCGACGGCGAGGAGTACGGCGTCTCGATCCACGACTTCTACACCCTCGAAGGAGCGACGGCCCTCGCTGAGCGGTTGGCCGACTGGCCGGGTGGGCGTCTGGTCACGAACATCGTCGAGATGCCCATCAAGTGCCCGGTCGCTCCGATGGAGTTCCTCTTCCTCGCCGATGCGTTCTTCCGGGAACGGGGGATGCGCGACCGCGTCGAGTTGACCTACGTGACGCCCCTCGACGGCGCGTTCACCAAGCCGATCGCGGCCGAGCACCTCGGTGCGATGCTCGACGATCGGGGCATCACGGTCGAGGCCGACTTCATGACCATGGAGGTCGACGCCGCCCGTTCCACGCTCGTCAGCTACGACGAGCGCGAGGTGCCGTACGACCTGCTCGTGACCGTGCCGGTCAACATGGGCGCCGACTTCGTCGAGCGGTCCGGGCTCGGCGACGAACTCAACCATGTCGTCGTCGACAAGCACACCTTCCTCGCAGACGGCACCGACAACGTCTTCGCACTCGGCGATGCGGCCAACCTGCCGACGTCGAAGGCCGGCTCGGTCGCCCACTTCGCCGTCGACGTCTTCGTCGACAACTTCGTCGACCACATCGCCGGTCGTCCGATGACGCACCACTTCGACGGGCACGCGAACTGCTTCGTGGAGTCGGGCGACGGAAAGGGGCTGTTGATCGACTTCAACTACGACGTCGAACCGCTGCCCGGCAAGTACCCGATCCCCCGCATCGGACCGTTCTCGCTGCTCGGAGAGAGCCGGATGAACCACTGGGGCAAGGTCGGCTTCCGCTGGGCCTACTGGAATGTGCTGCTCCCCGGCCGCCCGATGCCGATGTCGCCGGCACTCTCGATGGCCGGCAAACGACTCGAGGCGCAGCAACTCGACCCTGCGCAACTCGACCCTGCGCAACTCGACCCTGCGCAACTCGAC
>JBCBDK010000219.1:0-5181 GCA_038529675.1 Actinomycetota bacterium | reverse complement strand
GCAACTCGACCCTGCGCAACTCGACCCTGCGCAACTCGACCCTGCGCAACTCGACACCCCGCCCTTCGAAACCGCGGACGCCTGAGCGTTCCACGACCACACACCAGGAGACACGATGACCAGCACCACGAACACCACGAACACCACGAGCACGACCACGACCACTTCGATCGCCGGCCTCGACGTCTGCGTCGATCACGAGGGATTCATGACCGTCTACGACGAGTGGTCCGACGAGATCTGCGTGGCACTCGCTGCGGCCATCGGCATCGGCGAGCTCACCGACGATCACTGGGCGGCGATCCGCTTCCTTCGCGCCGACTTCGCCGAACAGGGCGAGACCGCGACGCTGCGGCGGGTGAACAGGGTCGGCGGCATCGCGACGAAGCGGCTGTTCCAGCTGTTCCCGAAGAAGCCGGCCAAGAAGATGGCCTACGTCGCCGGACTCCCCAAGCCCCACGGCTGCGTCTGATCCGCAGCCACACCCAGGCGACCACGAACCCCGCATACCCGCACGAACCGACCACGACCCAGCCCGACCCAGGAGACCTGCCATGACCGTCACCGAGACCACCGCCACAGCCACCGCCACCGAGACCGCTCCGGCCGTCATGCCGGACTTCGGTGACGACGACGCCGACCGCACCATGTGCTTCATCTGTTCGAAGGGCACCCTCGACATGGCGTACCCCGCGCTCGTGATGGCCAATGGGGCACTCGGCGAAGGCATCGACGTGCATCTGTTCTTCACCTTCTGGGGGATGGACATGATCACCAAGAAGACGATGGGCGACCTGAAGTTCACGATCCTCGGCAACCCGGCGACCCACATGCCCCAGGGCCTCGGTGGTGTTCCGGGCATGACCGCCGTGGCGACGAAGATGATGAAGAAGCAGATTGCCGACCTCGACGTGCCCGAGATCCCCGAGTTCCTCGAGCTGCTCGTCGACTCCGGCGCTCACCTCTGGGCGTGCCGGATGTCGGTCGACATGATGAAGCTCGACCAGGACGATCTCTTCGACGGTGTCGAGGACATCATCAACGTCACCGACTTCATGGAGCTGTCCGACGACGCCCAGATCATCTTCGTCTGAGACGGGCTCATCTCAGGTTCGGTCGCTGCACCACGTCACACCGCCACATCACGTGGCCGAGCGGCCGAGCTTCCAGTAGCCGCGGGCGGTGACCCGACGGCGCGGCAGGCCGCGATCGTCGAACAGATGCTTGCGCAGCCGCTGCACCGCCGCCGCCTCCCCGGCGACCCAGATCGCATCGGGTAGCCGGTCGATCGACTGCACGGCAGCCACGACGGAGTCGCCCGGCGCGGCGTCCGCCCCGGCCTCGTACCACGTGACCGTGGCGCCGGGGTGCCCGGGGAGTTCGATCCGCGCAGCAGCTGATCGGACCTCGATGTGGACGTCGATCGCACGGTCGGGCTCGATCCACTCGAGCAGCTGACCGATCGCCGGCATGGCGGTCTCGTCACCGGCGAGCAGGAACGTCCGGGCGTCGTCGTCGAGCGGCTCGGACCGACCGGGCCCGGAGATCGCCACGACGTCACCGACCGAGGCCCGCCGGGCCCAGTCGTTCGCCGCACCTGACTCGTGGAGGACGACATCGAGCGTGAGCTCGGATCGGTCGGCGTCGAACGCCCTCGGCGTGAACGTTCGAATCGGAGCGCGATCTCCGTTCGCCAGCTCGAACTGATTGCCGGTCCACGTCGGCATCTCGATCTCGTCGGCGCCGGCGGGCGGGAGCAGGAGCCGCACGCTCGAAGCCGGCGACTCGAGCGCGAAACCCGCCAGCTCGACGCCCCCGAGCACGACGCGGAGCATGTGCTGACTCAACGGCTCGGTCGATCGGACCGCGACCCGACGGAACGAGGGCGGCTCCCTCCGGACTCGTCTGATCGTCGAGGCGGCGTCGTCGGAGGTCACCCGGCAACTGTCGCGCAGCCCGAGCACGGAGGGCACGTCGACCCCGGTGAGCAGTAGGTTGACCACGCGTGCAGGACATCGTCCTCGACGACGTCACGAAGCGGTGGCCCGGCTCGCGGCCCGCGCTCGATCGCCTCGATCTCCGACTACCCGCCGGAGAACTCGTCGGCCTCGTCGGCCCGTCCGGGTGCGGCAAGACGACGGCGCTGCGCATCGTGGTCGGGCTCGAACGACCGACTGCGGGTCGAGTCCTGCTCGGCAGCCGAGACATCACCGACGACCCGTCGCGCGACCGCCACTTCGGGCTCGTCACGCAGCAGAACCAGTTGATCGGCCACCTGTCGGCAGCGCGCAACATCAGCTTCCCGCTCGAGGTGAGGGGCACCGTCTCGAGTGTTGCCGACCTCGACCGGCGACTCACCCGCGAGGCGTCGCGCCTGTCGATCGAAGCGTTGCTCGATCGGCGACCGCACACGCTGTCGGAGGGCGAGCGGCGACTCGTCCAACTGGCTCGCGCCGTGATCGGCGCCCCGGTCGCACTCCTCATGGACGAGCCGTTGGCGTTCCTCGAACACGACATCCGGCTCCGACTGCGCACCGACATCCTCCGCCTCCATCACGAGCGCGGTCTCACCTCGCTGCTCGTCACCGCTGACCAGCAGGATGCGATGGCGATCTGCGACCGCATCGCTGTCCTCGTCGACGGACAGCTCGAGCAGTACGCATCGCCCGACACGATCTACGACCGACCGGCGACGGTCGCCGTCGCCCGGTTCTTCGGCGAGCCCGAGATGAACATCGTCGAGGGGCGCGTCGAGACACACGGCGCGAGTCGGTCCATCCGGGTCCTCGACCAGACGGTCGCGATGGGCTCGTCCGCGCTCGACCTGTACCACGGTCGATCCGTCCTCGTCGGCGTCCGCCCGCACGACGTGGTCGTCGGGAGCGCGATCGAGTCCAGCACCGCAGCCCGCGTCCACACCGCCGAGCCGCTCGGGTTCCAGACGCTGTTGACGACCCTGACGGCGAACGACGTACCGCTCCGCTGTGTGCTCGCGGGCGCGCCACCACGTGTCGCCACGGTGCTCGACCTCGCGTTCCGCGCCGACCGGATGCACGTCTTCGACCCGGCGACCGGCCTGGCGATCTACCACCCACCGCGCTGACCGCGCCGCGAGCAGGTTCAAGTGCCGGCGAGGGCGGCGACGACCGGGGCGAACGACTCGAGGGCGTCCGACTGCACCGTGACGTACGAGCCCTGCCAGCGCTCGCGTTGCGCAACGAGCTCGTCGGCGATCTGCTCGGCCGACCCGACCAGTGAGTGTGGGCTGGCGAGCAGCGCCTCGGCGTCCATGCCCATGCCACCGCCCACCTTCCCCGCAACGGCTCCTTGATCGTCGGTCACGATCGTGACGAACTTCAAGATGCTGATCTCGAGGTCGCCGAACCGGTCGCCGGCGGCATCGCGCACCCAGCCGAGCTTCTCGTCGGTGGCATCGGCCGACATCGACCGGATCGCCTCCGGTCCGACCGTGCCCTCCCCCACATTCGGGTTCACGCCGACGATGTCGGCCATCCGCGCTGCCGTCGACAACACCCGCTTGCCGCCACCGCCGACGATGATCGGTGGGCCACCCGCCTGAACCGGCGTGGGCATTCCGTCCATCTCCGTGATCGTGTAGTGCTCGCCGTCGTACGAGAAAGCTCCCTCACCCCACAGCCCCCGGAGCACCTCGATCGACTCGATCATCCGGTCGATGCGCACGCCGGCGCGGTCATGCGTCATCCCGGTGGTGGCGTAGTCGGTGTTCATCCACCCGGCGCCGACGCCGACCTCCAGGCGACCGTCGCTGAGCAGATCGAGCGTGGCCGTCTCCTTCGCCAACACCGCGGGATGGCGGAAGTCGTTGGCGAACACGAGCGTGCCGACGCGCAAGTTGGTCGTGACCGCCGCGGCGTTCGTCAGCGCCGCGATCGGTGCGAGCTGATCGCCGAAGTGATCGGGCATCAGCAGCGCCGAGTACCCCAGGTCCTCGGCCTTCCTGGCGGTGTCGGTCCACTCGCGGGCCGAGCGGGCCTTGGCCGCCATCACGCCGAATCGGAAAGGTCGTGGGTGGGTCATGCGGCGATCCTGGCAGACCAGCCGCCACCCGCTCCGATCGGTGTATCAACTGGTGTCTGACACCAGTTGATACACCCGGTCACGAGGCTGCCGGGATGGCGCTGGCGGCGAACTCGTCGAGGCGGTCGAGGCCGCTGGGGCCGGCGAAGAAGAACGCCGGCACCATGATGCGGCCGACCCCGAGTTCGGCCATCTGCTCGACGCCTGCGACCGGGTCGGCCATCTGCGCGCCGAACATCGCGTTGATCTCGATCGAGTCCGGATCGCGGTCGGCGTCCTCCGCCGCTTGACGCAACCGGGTGATGAGCGCCCGCAGTTGCTCCGGGTCGCCCTCGCCGGGGAAGAAGCCGTCGGCGAGCCGCACCGCCCGGTTGATCGCTGCGGTGCTGTCGCCGCCGGTGATGATCGGGATGGACGACTGCACGGGCCGGGGGCTGCACGTGACCGGCTCGAAGTCGACGAACTGGCCGTGGAATTCCACACCGGGCTCCGACCAGAGCAAACGCATCGCCTCGATGTACTCGTCGTTGCGAGCGCCGCGACGCTCCCATGGCACGCCGAGCGCGTCGAACTCCTCCTGCAACCAGCCGACGCCGAGACCGAGCTCGACCCGGCCGCCCGACAACTGGTCGAGCGTGGCGAGTTCCTTCGCCAGGACCAGCGGGTTGCGCTGCGGAACGATCAGGATGCAGGTGCCGAGCCGCATCGTCGGTGCCGCGGCCGCTGCGAACGCAAGCCAGATCAGCGGGTCGGGGATGGGCGTGTCGTTCTCGGCAGGGATCTTGCCGTCGGCCGTATAGGGGTACTTCGAGTGGATCGACACCGGCAGCACGACGTGTTCGCCGCCCCACAGCGACTCGAAGCCGGCGGCGTCGGCGCGACGGCAGATGTCGAACGCTGCTGCCTGATCGACGGCGATGCTGCTGGCGAACGCGAGACCGAACTTCATGTGGTGCTTCCTGACCCTGCGCTGCGCGTCAGCGCCCGACCTCGGGCGACCGTTGCCACATCAACTGGGAGTCGAAACTGAGCGTGTAGTCGGGTGTGAACTCGATGACGACGCGGGCGGGGCTGTCGAGAAACCGTACGAATGCGCTCGCCCGCTCCGGCATGCCGGGCATC
>JBCBDK010000218.1:0-6866 GCA_038529675.1 Actinomycetota bacterium | reverse complement strand
GCATGTTCTCGTGGATGAACGTGTGATGGGTGATCTCGTGGACCCAGTTGTCCAGCTCGGCCTGGTTCGGCAGCTCACCGTTGAGGAGCAGGTAGGCCACCTCGAGGTAGGTCGAGTGCTCGGCGAGCTGCTCGATCGGGTAGCCGCGGTAGCGGAGGATGCCGGCGCCGCCGTCGAGGTAGGTGATGGACGACTGGGTCGCCGCGGTCGACAGGTACGCCGGGTCGTACATGTAGAGCGACGAGTCGAGCTCGCGCAGCGCGGCGGACGAGAACACACCGCCCTCGATCGGGACCGTGACGGTCTTGCCGGTTCGGTCGTCGGTGATCGTGATGGTGTCGGGCACGTGTGCTTCCTCTCGTGGCTGCGACTCAGCTGGCGTCGGTACGGGGGATCGCCCCGATCGAGGAAGCACACTACCGAGCGACCTGTGCTGTGGCCCCAGTCGGCTCAGTCAATGTTGCCGAATCAATCACCCGACCGGCGACGACGAGTCATTCGCCACGATCCGCGTCGAGAAACCGGGCGACGAGATCGCTCCAGCCGGCGAGATCGCCCGCCGTCGACGCGATGTGCAGCGTCGACTGGGGGAGGAGCTCGTGCAATCGTTCGGCGGTCGAAACGGGGTGACCCGGGTCGCCGGACCACGCGAGGACCAGCGTGGGGAGTTCGATCGCGGTCAGCTGTTGCGGCGGCGGGAGGTCGGCGGTCGCGGCGCCCCGGAAGACCCGAGCCAGTCGCCGGCGGTCGGTGGTGCGCAGGGTCGTCCGCGCCCGTTCCTTCCAGACATCGTCGTCGTCGGTGAACGGGTCGGGCGTCGGGCTCATGTCGACGCCGGCGACCAGGACGCCAACGCGATCGGCATCGAGGAGGCCCGCCATCTGCTCGTACATGCCCACCTGTTCGCGGCGTGTCTCCCAGGCGGTCGGCGGAATGACGAGCACGAGTGCCGTGACCCGATCGGGGGCGGCGAGCGCGGCGAGCAATGCCGTGGCGCAACCCATCGAGGCACCTGCAGCGATGTAGCGGTCCACGTCGAGCGCATCGGCGACCGCGAGTTGGTCGGCTGCCAGTCGATCCCACCGGTAGGCCTCGGGCTGCTCGGTCGACTCCGAGTGCCCGTGACCTCGAGCGTCGTAGCGCACCACGCGATGGTCAGGTGCGGCGACCGACCAGTCGACGAGCGCGAGGCCGTCCTCCGACGCCATCGAACTCGAGAGTCCGTGACCCCAGATGATCGTCGGTCGGTCCCCGTGCCCGCCCGGGGCGTGCACGCGTGTCGAGATCGTTGCCCCGTCGGGCAGTTCCACCTGCGTGGGCGCGCTCGCCGTGCTCACTGGGGCATGTTGCCGTGTTTGCGGCGATCCAGCGCCTCACGCTTGTCGGCGAGCACGTCGAGCGCACCGGCGATCTCGCGGCGGGTGTCGGCCGGGTCGATCACGGCGTCGATGAATCCACGTTCGGCAGCGACATACGGATTGAGCAGCCGCTCGGTGTAGTCGCGTTCGAAGTCCGCCCGCTCCTCGTCGGTTGCCCGCCGGGCGAGGATCGCCGCAGCCTGCCCCGCGCCCATCACCGCGATCTCGGCCCACGGCCAGGCGAGGCACAGATCGTTGCCCATCGTCTTCGAGTCCATGACGATGTACGCGCCGCCGTAGCTCTTGCGCAGGATGACGCAGATGCGTGGCACGGTGGCACGCGCGTATGCGAAGACGAGCTGCGCGCCGTGACGGATCATCCCGCGCCACTCGAGGTCCTTGCCCGGGTAGAAGCCGGGCGTGTCGACCAGCGTGACGATCGGGATGTTGAACGCGTCGCACCACGACACGAAACGGGCGGCCTTCTGCGACGCGGGGATGTCGACTGTGCCGGCGAGCGACACCGGCTGATTGGCGACGATGCCGACCGGGCGACCTGCGATGGTCGCCAGCGCAGTCACCACGTTCGCCGCCCACCGATCACGGAGTTCGAACAGCGAGTCCTCGTCGACGATCGCCGCGGCCACGTCGCGTACGTCGTAGCTGCCGGTCGACGACGCGGGGATTCGTTCACCTGCCTCCGGGCAGGGTCGGTCGGCCGGGTCGTCCACCGACCAGTGCGGTGGTTCGACATCGACCGAGCTCGGCAGATAGGCGAGGAGGTCGCGCACCCAGTCGTGCGCCGCCTCGCGGTCAGGGAGGACCGCGGAGGCAACGCCGGTGTAACGCTGGTGGTTGGTCACGCCGCCCAGCTCATCTACATCGACGGCGACGCCGGTGAACTGCTCGACCATGACCGGACCGTTCACGAACGCCGAGGACGACTCCGTCATCACGACCACGTCGGCGACGCCGCACAGCAGCGCGGGACCCGAAACGACAGGGCCGTCGACGACGATGATGGTGGGCACGACGCCGGAGCAGTCGGTCAGCGCTCGCGCGACCCGGCCCCAGCCGTCGAGTGCCGGCATCCCCTCGAGGATGTCCGCACCGCTGGTCGCGATCGTCAGGACGAGTGGAACTCGTTGGTCGAGTGCGGAACGGACGCCGCGCTCGAGTTGGAGCGATGTCGCCGACGACAGCGAGATGTCCTCACCATCCTCAGCAGGTTCGGTCTCGATCCAGACGACGGTCCGCCCGTCGTCACCGAAGGCGCGGTCGTCCATCGACTCCATGCCGGCCGTGTCGACGGAGCGCACCTCGGCTTGGGCCCGACCGGGCACGAAGCGGTGCAGGCCGAGCGGCTCGGAGGGCAGCGTCGTCATCGGGCGGATACCGTACCCGGCCCGCCGGCTACGTCGTGTCAACCGCCGCCCGCAGTCGTGCGATGTTGGATTCTTGCTCGGGGACGGAATCCAACTCGGCGGCAGCGGAAGGCGCCGGGGGTTAGAGCAGCGTGGTCTCGAGGTGGACGCCGGACTGGCGGCCTGCCTGCTCGCGCACGACGTCGCGAAGCGTCTCGAGCAGGACCTGGGTAGCACTGCTCGGGGCGGGGCGTCGTCGCCGGACCGAGGCAACCACGCGGCGGGGGAGTTCGGGGACCGGGATCATCCCGAAGTCGCCGGTGACCCAGGTCGGTGCGGCTGTCGCAGGCACGATCGCCGGGCCGAACCCGTCGAACGCCAGCGATGCGATCAACCGGACCCCGTCGATCTCGGCGTGGGCGAGGAGGCGGACGTTCGCCGCCGCTGCTGCACGGTCCAGCACCTTGCGCAGCGCTGATCCGGTGGGCGGCAACAGCAGTGGCATCCCGTCGATCGCAGCAAGCGGTACGTGGTCGTTACCGTGGAGCTCGTGGTCGTCGGGTACGAGGAGCATGAGATCCTCGGCGAACAGCGGATCGACGACGAGGTCCGGGTCGTCGACCGGGAGGTGGATCACCGCGGCGTTGAGTTCGCCGGCGCTCGCGTTGGGAACGAGGGTGGAGGTGGCGCCCTCGTGCACGATCGCTCGCACGTTCGGATGCTGTTCACCCAGCCGGTGGAGGAGTGCGGGCATGAGCCAGCGCGCCGTGGTGCCGATGACGCCCATGCGGACCTGACCCGCCACGTTCTCGCTTCGACCGCCCACCTCGGCGGCGATGTCGTCGATGTCGTTCAACACCCGCCGAGCCCGCTCGACGACGCGTGCGCCGTCGTCGGTGAGGCCGCCATTTGCACGGTCGACGAGCGTCACGCCGAGCTCCTTCTCGAGGCGGGCGACGTGTCCGGAGACATTCGATTGCACGGTGTAGAGCGCCCGAGCCGCAGCGGAGAACGTGCCGTGGTCGGCGATCGCCACGATCGCAGACAGCTGGCGGACATCCATCTGGAAAAACGATAGCCCCTATCGCCAGGTTCTGCTTGAAAGATCACTCGTTCACGTGCATACTTTCACAAGGCCTTGTGATCGCGATCACAAATCGCCTCACATATCGCAGTGCGAACACCCCCCATGTTCCACTCGACGAGAGGTCCGCACACCGATCCCCCATCGGTGGACACTCTCAGGTTGAGAGACCCGGATCCCCCATCCGGGTCTTTCCCGTTTTCGGGTTGCCGTCGCCCGGGGGAGCACCCGACCTCGCCAGTCCGCAGGCGCTCGCGAGATCGCGCCGCATACCCGTCGGGCGCTCCGTGTCGGGTCGGGGCGCCGCTGAGTTAGGGTCGCGGCGTGGCTGGAGCGGCGTTCTTCGATCTGGACCGGACGCTCCTGGCGGGCGCCTCGGGTGAGGTCTTCTCCCGGGCGATGACCGCCGCCGGGGTGTCCTCGGGACCGTTCCCGGGTGAACGGTTCCTGTTCTCGCTGTTCAATCGGATCGGCGAGACCTTCCCGTCGATGCTGCTCGCACGCCAGGGGGTTGCGCTGGCCGAGGGGCGACGGCAAGACGACGTACGGCGGGCGGCGGACGACGTCGCCGACGAGCTCGTGGCGATGGTCCAGCCGTTCGCTCACACGGCGTTCGAGGCGCACCGTGAGGCTGGGCGCTCGCTCGTGCTCGCCACGACGACGCCGCACGACCTCGTCGCCCCGTTCGCCGACCGGCTCGGCCTCGACGGCGTGGTCGCGACCCGATACGAGGTCGACGACGACGGGCGCTACACCGGAGAGCTCGACGGTCCGTTCGTCTGGTCGGCCGGCAAGCTGACGGGGATCGAGGCGTGGGCCGCCGAGCACGACGTTGACCTCGCCGAGAGCTGGGCGTACTCGGACAGCTTCTACGACGCGCCGATGTTGTCGGCGGTCGGCAACCCGATCGTCGTCAACCCCGATCCGCGGATGGTGCTGCTCGCTGCAGCCCGCCGCTGGCCCACGGTGAATCTCGACGTCTCGCCCGGCGTCGTCAAGATCCCGGTCGTCGGCCTCGAGCTCCAGGAGCTGGCGCTCAAGCTCAACCGACCCGCCGCGTATCCGTATGCGCGGTTCCGCTTCGAGCACATCGATCGGATCCCCGAGGACGGGCCGGCGATTCTCGTCGGCAACCACCGCAGCTACTTCGATGTCGTCGCGATGTCACTGGCGATCGCCAAGAGCGGCCGGCCCGCCCGCTTCCTCGGCAAGAAGGAGGTGTTCGACGCGCCGATCGTCGGCCAGCTCGCGGCGGCGATGGGTGGCATCCGGGTGGATCGGGCATCCGGTTCCGACGAGCCGCTCCAGGCGGCCGCCGATGCGCTGGCGGGGGGCGAGGTCGTGGCGATGATGCCCGAAGGGACGATTCCGCGCGGCCCCGCGTTCTTCGATCCGGAGCTGAAGGGACGATGGGGTGCTGCCCGCCTCGCACAGATGACCGGTGCGCCGGTCGTCCCGATCGGCCTCTGGGGCACGGAGCGTGTCTGGCCGCGGAACCAGCGGCTGCCCAATCTGCTGAACCTGGCGGATCCCCCTTCGATCCGGGTCAAGGTGGGCCCGGCCGTCGAGCTGAAGTACAAGTCGCTCGATGCGGACACCAAGCGGATCATGAAGGCGATCGTCAAGCAGCTCCCGAAGGAGGCCCGCGAGCACCGCGAGCCGACGGCCGAGGACCTGGCCGCCACGTATCCACCCGGCTGGTCGGGCGACCCTGACGCCGAGATCGAACGGCGACCCGGGACCGACTGACGGGCGTCGGCGCCCAGGCCGATCCCACCGGTGCGTCGGGCGAGCCGTGGGAAGACCTCGGCGCCGGCGAGTTCGATCGCATCGAGCAGCTCGGCATCGAGCACGCTGAGCTGGTGCCGGGGCTGAGGCGACGTGGTGCGAGATTCGACTGACTTCCGTCAGTTTCAGCGACGTTTAGTGGTGTATTTCATCCAGGTGCTCGATCACCCCGTAATACTCCTCGAAGGCGCA
This sequence comes from Actinomycetota bacterium, assembly GCA_038529675.1. Taxonomy (GTDB): domain Bacteria; phylum Actinomycetota; class Acidimicrobiia; order Acidimicrobiales; family Ilumatobacteraceae; genus Ilumatobacter_A. Next base: position 1,080 of record JBCBDK010000218.1, on the reverse strand, counting down.
CGACAAGCGCCGTCGGTATCGCCACCACAGGCGGTGCCCGTGAACCCCCATCAAGGAGTATCCACATGACCACCTCACGGACCCCCCGCCGGCTCCTCGCCGGTCTCGCCGCCGGCACCCTCGTGCTCGCCGCCTGCGGCTCCGACAGCAACGACGACGCCGAGGAGACGCCCACCGAGGAGGAGGCGCCCAGCGACGAGACGTCGGAGGAGTCGACCGAGGCCGGCACCGTCGTCGACGTCGCCGTTGCGAACAACTTCACCACGCTGGTTGCTGCCGTCCAGGCAGCCGGTCTCGCCGAGACCCTGTCGTCGGAGGGTCCGTTCACGGTCTTCGCACCGACCGATGAGGCGTTCGCTGCGCTTCCCGATGGTCTGCTCGATGCGCTGCTGCTGCCCGAGAACTCCGACGCGCTCACCGCCATCTTGACCTACCACGTCATCGGCGCCGAGGTGCCGTCGTCGGACGTCGCTTCTGGCGCGGTCACCACCGTCCAGGGTGAGGACGTCGAGATCGTCGCGGACGGCGACACGCTGACCATCGGTAGCGCCAACATCACGGCCACCGACGTCGAGGCCAGCAACGGTGTCGTCCACGTGATCGACGCCGTGATCGTGCCGCCGTCGATCGATCCCGCTGCACTCCTCGCCGACGATGCCATGGAAGAGGATGCCATGGAGGAAGACGACGCCATGGAAGAGGACGCCATGGAGGAAGACGACGCCATGGAGGACGAGGCAGCCGCCGGCGACCCCGGCACGCTCATCGACGTCGCCACCGACGCCGGCAACTTCACGACGTTGCTCGCCGCCGGTGAGGCCGCTGGCATCAACGCCGTCCTCGGCGCCCCGGGCGAGTACACCATCTTCGCCCCCACCGACGAGGCATTCGCGGCACTGCCCGAGGGGCTCGTCGACGCGCTGCTGCTCCCCGAGAACAGCGCTGCTCTGACCGCCATCCTCACCTACCACGCCGTCCTCGGCGAGGTGAAGGCCGCTGACGTCACCGCAGGGCCGCTCACCATGCTCCAGGGCGAAGATGCCGAGGTGGTCATCGATGGTGATCGAGTCACCGTCGATG
>JBCBDK010000217.1:0-6884 GCA_038529675.1 Actinomycetota bacterium | reverse complement strand
TCGCGGTCATCGCGATCGCCCCGAGACACAACAGCACGACACCGACGCTCGGCATGCTGAGTCCGTCCGCCTGCGCGTCGCCGCTCGCCAACAGCAGCGCACAGAGGGTCAACACCGCGTGCATGATGACGCCGGCCACGGCATTGAGGCCGACGGCGGTGGCGCCGACCGCCAACGGGACGCCTTTGCGCTGGAAGTACCGCAGGTTCGTGGCGAACCCGCCGACCTTGGCCGGCGTGACCCGGTTCGCGAACGATGATGCGACTTGTGCGGTGAGCGCCGGCCAGTACGCGAGTCGGACCGGAATCGCGCCGAGGAGGCTCGCCGTTGCCGCGACGTAGGTCACGACGGAGCACACGACAGCGATCAGCGCCCAGTTCCAGGCCGCGTCGCGAGCCTGCGACCACAGCGCGTCCAGATCGGCGAGTTGCGGGAGCAGGAACCATCCCGACAGAACGATCGTGCCGAGTACGAACACCGTCTTCGCGTCGATCCGCTCCAGTCGCACCGGCGGCTCCGGATCGAGTCCGCACGTCGACGCGGTTGCCACACGCAACTCGTCGAGCTCATCGGTGCTGATCGAGTCGCGAGTCTGCGCGGTGAGCGCGAGCGGCTGCAACCACGGCACCGCTCGCTGGAGCATCGCTCCCCCGATCTCGTCGTGGGCGATCGCGACCGCCTGGTCGACGCCCACGACCTCGGCGGAGGATGCGAGCAGTTCCGCGATGTCGGTCCCGAGTCGCTGGTCGGTCGCCACGAGTTCGCCGCGTTCGAAGCCGACGAGCCACGGCCTCCCCGACTCGTCGATCGCGAAGCTGTCGAGTCGGAGGCGACCGTGGGCGATGCGAGCCCGCTGCAACCGCGCGACCTGTCGCCACGCTGCGCGGAGCACGTCGACCGGGACGCCGTGCTGAGCGCGACGTTCGTTGGCCCGCTCACCGGCACCGACCACCTCACCGGGGATCGGGTCGCGAGCCAACACCATCCCGTCGACGCCCGCCGGCGCGACCGCACGAACCGGAGGCGTCTCGATGCCATGCACGCCCGCCTCGAGTGCCACGAGCGCGCGATGCTCCACGTTCCGCCGGAGGGTGAGGAACGGGCGGTGATCACCGGTCTTGCGGAGCCGGAGCCAACGGACGAGGCGAACGATCAGTGCCGAGCTGCGATCGTCGCGACTCAGTCCGTGGACGATCAGGTGCTCACCGGACGACCGGGTGGCCAGCCACTCGTTGCGTTCGGCGCCCGGTCGAGGTTCCAAGGCGATGACGTCACAACCCGCCGACGCGAGTGCCGCCGCGATCTCGTGTGGCCGAAGTGCGACATCGTGTCGTCCGACGATGACGAGGAGCAGCGACCCGACGAGAAGACCAGCGCCGACGTCGCTCGGCAACGCGAGGGGTGCAGCGGTGGACATCAGACTCGAGGTCAGCGCGTAGACGGCGACGACCACTGCGGCCCGTCGGATGAACCGGGTGGGGAGGAACGACGACGCGATGGTGAGGGTGGCGATCGAGGCAGCGAGGAGTGGGTCGGCCGGATTCATGCGTCCATCCGGGCCTGCGACCCGGAACACGGGAATCTCGACGTCGAACGAACGTCGCACCGCGTCGTCGACGAGGCCGTCCAGGACGCGACCGAGCAGCATGCTGAGGCCGGCTGCAGCTGCGATCCCTGCTGCGTACGACACGAAGCGCCGGTACCGGGTCGTCATGAGCGACCACACGACGAGGAGGAGCGCGCCAGCGATGACGACCGACCCGAGCGCCGACGGAGCGAGGTCGCGGGACCAGTCCGGGAAGTCCCCCGTCGCCTCGTTGGCGTCCTCCGCGAAGCCGAGCAGCGTCGAATCGAACCCGAACGCGTGCCCGAGGCCACCGATCACGAGGATCCCCCCGACGATGGCGCGGAGCACGTCGACGGGTGATCGAACCCGAGGCGGTCCTTCGGGCGGGTCGCTGAGTCGGAGTTCCGGTGGCTGCTCCGTCGGCGCGGATGGTGAGAGGTTCATCGACGTCATCCGGCGCCCTGCTGTGGAGGTGCCTCGACCTCTCGGTTGAGGAGGGAGAACCAGAGCACGACGGCGAACGCCAGCCCGAGTGCGGTGCCGGCAGCCACGTCGAGGACGTTGTGCTCGCCGTAGTAGAGCCGTGCGACGGAGACGCCGAACGCCCACACGATCGGGATCGGCCGCCACGTCCGTGGGAGGAATGCAACGAGCAGAACTGCGGTCGCCGTCGCCGTCGTGGCGTGCCCGGACGGGAAGCTCAAGCCGGCGAGTTGAGGTCCTCGAACCTCGATGTCCGGCCCGAGCGACGTGAACGGTCGATCGCGGTCGACGAGCTGCTTGATGATCGCCTTCTCGATGGACAGCTTGAGCGGAAGGATCAACACGAACGGCAGGAGGTGCCACGCGCGCCGCGTTCGCCAGGCCACGATCGCGCCGACGATCACCGGTGCCATCAGTACGCCGACCTGTTGGATCACCCACATGATGGGCTCGAGGTGATCGGGCCAGCCGACGATCCACCGCAGCGGGGCGGCTTCCCAGGCTGGCACCGTGCCGTCCCATGCGACCGCGGACGAGACGACGACGAGCACGAACGCGGTGGCGACGATTGCGGAGACCGTGCGGGCCTCGACGCGCGTCCGGACGGCGAAGAAGTCGTCGGGGAGCCACGACGACGGGGATCTCACAGGTCCTCCTCGATGAACGAGTCGCGAAACTGCGCATTGATGTCGTCGCGACTGAAGAAGCGGAGGGTGTTGCCCAGTTCGACTGCCATGCCCGCGGGCGCGTCGGCGTCGAAGTCGAACTCCCAGGTCACACAGCCACCCTCGAACACGTAGTACCGCTTCGCTCGGAAGCGAGGGGCGACCTCGAGGATCCATTCGAAGCGACGAACGTCGTCGAACTCGGTCGGCGTCTGTGTCGCATCGCCGATGTCGCACGACGCCTCGAATCGGACCTTGGCCGCCGACCGACCGGCTCGATCCGAGTCGAACGTCACGAACGTGCCCTCGTGACCGATGTCGACGGTGGCGGCTTCCCAACCGGCGGGCAGCGGGTCGAGGCACATGATCAGCTCGGCGCTCGGGACCGACTGCACGCTGATCAGTGGCGTCGAGGACGACGTGGTGCACGTCGGCGCGTCGAGTGTCTCGGACACCGAACACGCTGACACCGTCAGCATCGCCGACGCGACCAGGGCGAGGGTGAGGGTGCTGCGTGACCTCATGGCCAGAGTCCGATCGCCGGCAGGTTGCCGAGGAACAGGAGCGCGAGGAACGCGACGACCAGACCGACCCACAACGACAGGGCGATGCGGCGGAACGACCAGCGCTGGATCGCGACCGGTTCGTGCGGTGGCGCGAGCGCGCGGAACCGTTCCAACAGTCGGCGGCCGTCACGCCGCACGTCGGCGCGCAAGGCCGATGGGAGGGTGACGCCACGCGATGCCGCGAATGCCTCGGCGATCTCGTCCTCACTGAACCACGTCGCCGCCCGCTCGTAGACGCGCTCAGGCGTTGCTCGGAGCGCCAGGACGAGCATCATGTTCGCCAGGTCGACCGCCTGACGCCACGGCGACGGACGCACCTCGCCGAACCCCGCATCGATCAGTCGCAGCCGCCCATCGAGCACCATCACGTTCGCCGGCTTGATGTCCCGGTGCGCGAGCCCGGCGTCCCACAGCGCACGGACGTTGCGCAGCCCCTGATCGATCAGGTCGTCGGTGACGTCGACGTCGCTGATCTCGACCGCACCGGTGAGGAACTCCGTGACGAGGAGATACTCCCGGTCGGGGGTGATCTCCACGACGCCCATCGGCGCCAACGTGTCGATTCCACCATCACGCATCACCCGCAGCATGTGATCCTCGTGCTGGACCAGTCGACGCACCGAGCTGAAACGGTGCTCGTCCTCGAGCTGGCCGTACATGAGCGTGCGCACCAGCTTGTAGGAGCGATCCGATCGGAGATGGTTCCTCGCATACAGCTTTGCGAACACGTCGGGCCCGTCGGCGACGTGCACGCGCAACGGTGTCGATCCGGCCGAGCCGGCGAGCCCGACCGGTTCGAGGCCCGTGACCTCGAGGCCGAGTTGGTCCTGGAGCGCACCGACGATCGCAACACCTCGTTCCCCGGTGACGTCGAGGTGTGCGGTCTTCCCAGTTCGATAGGCGACCGGGAACACCCGCTCAGGCGCACCGAGTCGGAACAGGATCAACGGGACGGCCACACCGACCGACACCGCGGCGTCGCCGTCCGTCGGGTGCTCGACGCCCAGGTAGACCTGCGCGAACGAGCACCAGGCGATGAACACGCCGGCCAGGACGTACCAGCGTCGACGGATCACGCCGGAGGGCGCCAGCGTCTGGCCGGCCCCGACGACCGCCACGGTCAACAGCGTGAGCGGCCGAGACGGCTGGGCGAATCCTTCCCACTCGCCGAGGCGTTCGATCCCGATCGGCCGCGGGCGGCCGATCTCGGGGGCGATCCCGGTGACGATGCCACTGCTGAGTGCGAGCGCCGCGAAGAAGAGCACGACGTGACGGATCCGCTTCGTAGCGAGTCCACCGAGGATCGTCACCCAACCGACGATGAACGTCGTACCGGTCAGGACGTGCGCATTGGTCTGCTCCGTCAGGCTTGTCAGCCAGTCGACGCGACGGTCGACGATCGGTCGCATCATCTCCAGATCGCGCTCGGTGATCCAGATCGCGGGTGCATCCGAGAGGAACACCCACAACCAGATGATCGCCCACGCGACGAACGCGCCGAGCCAGAAGACCGCCACGCGGTTGAGCTCCTTGGGCAGCGGCGGTGGCTCACCCGAGGGCCTGCGGACGCGTGTGCCGTGGACGGACCTGGTTCGGGTGGTGTCGGCGGGGGTCACGGCAGTTCCCCTGGCAGCGTGCGCGAGACTTCGAGCGTGCGAGGATGGAACGCGGTCGCGGCGATCGTGGCGCTGGCGGTCACGGTGATCGCATGCGGTGGCTCGGACTTGGCGACCGAGTCAGCGACCCCGGATGCGCTCCGGATCGCGAGCTTCGACTTCGTCGAGAGCGAGATCCTCGCCGAGGTGTACGCGCAGGCCGCCGAGGGGATCGGCGTCCCCGTCGTGCGACTCGGTGCCATCGGGCCCCGCGAGGTCGTCGTTCCTGCGGTCCGCAACGACCAGATCGACCTCGTGCCGGAATACCTCGGAAGCGCGTTGGGATTCGCCGGTGCGGTCGAGCCGCCGGATGATCCCGACGACGCCGCCGCCGAGTTGCGCGAACGCGTCGCCGAGTTCGAGATCGAGGTGCTGACGCCCTCGTCGGCGGTCGATGTCAACGTCTTCGTCGTGACCACTGCCGCCGCCGGCGACCATGGGCTCGCTGCGGTCAGCGACCTCGCAGCGGCGTCCCTCCCTCGCCTCGGCGGCCCCGCAGAGTGCCCTGAGCGGCCGTTCTGCCTCGCTGGACTGACCGATGTGTACGGCCTCCGATTCGAAGAGTTCGTGGCGGAGCCGTCGTTGGCGTACACGGCCGAGGCACTGCGTCGGGGCGAGATCGACGTGGGCGTGATGTTCTCGACATCACCGGAACTCGATGCGATCGACCTGGTTGCGCTCGTCGACGACCGGGGCCTGCAGCCGCCGGAATTCGTCGTACCGATCGTTCGCCGTGCAGCGCTGGAACGGTGGGGATCGCAACTCGGCGAGGAACTCGACCGGGTGTCGGCACGCCTGAGCACCGCCGACCTGCGGCGACTCAACGGGCGCGTCGCCGACGGGATCGGCGTCGCCGAGGTCGCCAGCGAGTGGCTCACCACACTCGGCTGACCGCCTGGTCGAACCGCTCGCCGGCGGTCCCCCAGCTCCCGGGCGTGGCCGCCGGCGAGAGGCGTTCGACCCCGCGTTGCGGGCCCGTTGGGCCTCACGACCGGATCGCCGACCGTCCGAGGCCGTCGGCGACGAGCGCTCCGATCGCCGCACCACCGACGATGTCCAGCGGCAAGTGCGCTCCGACGTAGATCCGAGCGAGGCCCGTCGCCGCGGCAACAGTGAGTGCGACGCGCCGGACGGGACCCGCCGGCATGGCGCCGAGCGCGAGGGCGGTGGAGATCGCGGCGTGGCCGGAGGGATAGCCGAGCCCCGACGGCTCGATGCCTCGGATGCGCACCCCGTCCAGATGTCGTCGTGGCCGCCCGCGTCCGACCGGGAGCTTGACGAGCTTCACCAACGCCCACAGCGCGACGCCACCGAAGACGATCGGTGCGGACCGAAGGGGTAAGTGTCCGGGAAGGGCGATCGCACCGACGACGAAGACGGACGCGAGCGACCCGGTCTGCATCACGACCCAGACCGGTGCAGCGACGCAGTCGCTCCGGTCGTTGACGCTTCGAAAGATCCGCTCCTCCCATGGCGACACCAGTCCGGCTCGGGCGAGTCGAGCCGACCAGAACAAGGCCCCGACGGCAGCAAGACGGTCGACGGGCCTCACGTCGTGGCGATCGCGTCGAGCACGTTGAGGCGAGCGGCTCGCCTCGCAGGGAACGATGCAGCGAGCAGGCCAGCGATCGTCGCCACGAGCGCATAGATGCCCAACGACGTCCACGGGATATCGACACGACTGATGATCGACTCCGGGATCGCTCGGGTGGCGATCCAACCGAAGAAGAGCCCGACCACGAGGCCGAGGATCGCACCGAACAGGGCGACGATCCCGGCTTCGAGCCGGATCATGCTGCGCGTCTGGCGACGGGTCATGCCGATCGCCCGCATCAGCCCGATCTCCTGCGTCCGCTCCAACACCGACAGTGCCATCGTGTTCGCGATGCCGAGCAAGGCGATGATGATCGCCAAACCGAGGAAGACGTTGATGATGATGAGGAGCGAG
>JBCBDK010000216.1:0-6856 GCA_038529675.1 Actinomycetota bacterium | reverse complement strand
CACCCCCACCGCCTATCACGTGATCGCCCTCGACGACGTCCCGCACAAGTCGTGGGGACGCAGCCGCATCGGCTGGCTCGTCGAGTGTGAGCGCGTCAAGTACGAGCAGGTCGACCCGATCGTGTCGCCTGGTCGACCGAGTGGGCATCTTCACGAGTTCTTCGGCAACGGCAACATCGGATCCACGCTCACCACCCAGCAGTTGCTCGACACGCCACAACGTGACATCGCCTGCAGCGACACCAACGACCGCTCCGGGTACTGGGCTCCTGCGGTGTATCAGGGCGACCGTCGGATCGAAGCCGACGTCTTCAAGGCGTACTACAAGTCGACGACCACCGACACCGTGCCGATGCCGCTGGGGCTCCGGATGATCGCTGGCGACGCCGGCGCGACGAAGAACCAGAAGCGCCACGTCGGGTTCTGGGAGCAGCAGCGGAAGTCGACGGACAAGCCGAACCAGGCGTACAACACGGCAGGGAGCGATCGGATGATCACCCGCATCGACGACGAGCGGATGCTGGTCCTTCGGATGAACTACCCGAACTGCTGGGACGGCAAGCATCTCGACAGCCCGGACCATCAGAGCCACGTGGCGTACGCGGACCACAAGACGCAGGCATGCCCGGCGTCGCACCCGCACAAGATCCCGCAGCTCACGACCTTCACCCGGTACGACACCGACGGTGGCGAGGACTTCCGTCTGTCCTCCGGCGCCTGGCACACGTTCCATCAGGACTTCTGGAACGGGTGGGACCCCACCCAGATGGATGAGCTCAACCAGCTCTGCATCCACGGTGAGAGCAACTGCCGTGTCCGCGGCTCGTCCAACCTGAAGAAGCACGGCCAGTACGTCGAGTTCGTCCCCGCCCGCTGATCCGTCACAGCGGGCCCGACCGCAACATCGGCGCCAGGCGAGAACGTTCCCGCCTGGCGCCGATGTTGCAGGTCAGTCGGACTGGGTGCCGACCTTGAGGTCCTTGAACGGGACCCCCTTGTCGACCATCGGTTCGCGCGGCAGGCCGAGCACGCGGTCGCCGATGATGTTGCGTTGGATCTCGTCGGTGCCGCCGGCGATCGACGACTGGAACGAGTTCAGGAAGATCCGCTGGCGCTCGTCACCGTTCTCGGCGTCGGGCTCCCAGGCGATCGTCTGCGGCCCGGCGATCTCGAGCGCCACCTCGCGCATCGCCCACGCGATCTCCGACCCGAAGAGCTTGCCGAGCGACCCGCCCGGCCCCGGCGTCTTGCCGGCCTTCATCTCCGCCTTGGTCCGCTGCGCGACCAGCGCCTTGGTGGTCTCCATCGAGTAGATCCTCATCAGCTCCTGGCGGACCACCGGGTCGGCGACCTTGCCGTTCTCCTGCGCCGCCTTGAGGAGCAGCTTGTAGGTCGGCTGGTTGACCTTGCCCGAACCGGCGGTACCGATCGCGACGCGCTCGTACATGAGCATCGCCGTCGCCATGCGCCAACCGTTGTTGTACTCACCGAGCAGATTTTCGGCCGGCACGCGCACGTCGGTCATGAAGACCTCGTTGAACTCCGAGCCGCCGTCGATCTGGTGGATCGGCCGGATCTCCACGCCGGGCGCCTTCATGTCCATGATGAACATGGAGATGCCGGCATGCTTGGGCTGGTCGGGGTCGGTGCGGGCGATGACGATGCCGTAGTCCGCGAAGTGGGCCGTGGTGGTCCACACCTTCTGCCCGTTGAGGATCCACTCGTCGCCGTCCCTGATCGCACGCGTCTGCAGCGAGGCGACATCGGAGCCGGCGCCGGGCTCGGAGAACATCTGGCACCAGAGCGTCTTGCCCGAGATCGCGTCGGGCAGGTACTGCTGCTTGATCTCGTCGGTCCCGTACTCGGACAGCATCGGCACGCACATGCCGTGGCTGATGATGAACGCGCCGGTCATCATCGTGTAGTTGCCCTGGCACTCGCGCCAGATCTTGTCGTGCGCCGGGGTGTAGCCGCCCCCGCCGTACTCCGCCGGGTACGCCACGCCGGCCAGGCCGGCGCCGGCCGCTGCCGCGAGGAAGGCCTTCTGGTCCTCGTAGGTGGGGATGCCCTGACCCTGCTTGAACGCGTAGGTCTCGAGGAAGTCGGTGCACTTCTGTCGGAACTCGGCTGCCTCGTCGGCGGTCAGCGTGGTGGCGTCACTCATGATCGAAGTCTCATCTCCTGGGTCGAACTCGTTCTCGTGAGGTTGTGCGGTGCCATACCCCACACAGCCTCACGAGAACGGGCGGGTGGGTGTGGCTGGGCGGTGGGTGCGTCGGATTTGAGATGACTGTATGACGTCATACAATATGAGGGCAAACCGAAGCTGGAACCCATGAGCGCCCTCACCAACAACGAACTCGACGCACCACCCTGGTCGCGCGTCGAGTCGACGCTCATGGCGACGGCGCGCCTCATCCGAGAAGCGTTCGACGCCCGGCTCGAGGCGCTCGACCTCAACCTCACCCAGGCGAGCCTCATCGCATACGTCTCGGAGTTCGGCGCGACCACGCAGACCCGACTCGCCGACCGCCTCGGGATCGGCCGTGCCGCGATCGGTACGGTCATCGACCGGCTCGAGCAGCGCGGCCTGGTGGAACGCCACCCGAACCCCGACGACCGACGGGTGTGGTTGGTCGACGTGACCGACGACGGCCGCCACCTCGCCACGCGCATCGAGCTCGTCGACGAACAGCTCCGCGGCGAACTCCGCCACGGCATCGGCCGCGAGGAACGTCAGGCCCTCTCGTGGGTCCTCACCCGGCTCCAACACAATCTCCAGACGGCCATCGCCACCACCAGCGCAACCAGCACGGCGAGCGCCGGCTCGAGCACCGATCCCAGCATCCCGATCTCCAACCGAAAGTGAGAACACTCCCATGACCGAAGCAGTCATCGTCGACGCCGTCCGGACCCCCGGCGGCAAGCGCAACGGACTCCTCAAGGACCAGCACCCCGTGTCGCTCCTGGCACACGTGCTCAAGGCACTCGAGGAGCGAAACGGCCTCGACCCCGCGCAGGTCGACGACGTCATCACCGGCTGCGTCATGCAGGTCGGTGAGCAGTCGCTGAACATCGGACGCAACGCCGTCCTCGCCGCCGGCTGGCCCGAAGAGGTGCCCTCCACCACCGTCGACCGCCAGTGCGGATCGAGCCAGCAGTCGATGCACTTCGCCGCGCAGGGCGTCATCGCCGGCGCCTACGACGTGGCCGTGGCCGCCGGCGTCGAGGTCATGACCCGCACGCCGATGGGCGCGTCGATCGTGCAGGGCATGGGTTTCCCGTTCCCGCAGGAGCAGCAGGATCGCTACGCCGAGACCGGTCTGCCGCCGCAGGGCATCGGCGCCGACATGATCGCCGACGAGTACGACCTCACCCGCGAGGACCTCGACGCATTCGGCGCCGAGAGCCAGCAGCGCGCCGCCGTCGCCCGCGACGAGGGCCGCTTCGAGCGCGAGATCGTCCCGGTCACCGTCGACGTCGACGGCGAACAGGTCGTCGTGAAGGACGACGAGGGCATCCGCGACGGCACCACCGCCGAGGGCCTCGCCAACCTCAAGCCTGCGTTCAAAGAAGACGGCAAGATCACCGCTGGCAACTCCTCGCAGATCTCCGACGGTGCCTCTGCCGTCCTCATCATGAGCGCCGAGAAGGCCGACGAACTCGGCATGAAGCCGCGCGCCAAGTTCCACAGCTTCGCGCTGGCCGGCACCGACCCGGTCACGATGCTGAAGGGCCCGATCCCGGCGACGAAGAAGATCCTCGAGAAGACCGGCCTCACGATCGACGACATCGACCTGTTCGAGGTCAACGAGGCGTTCGCGTCGGTGGTGCTCGCCTGGCAGAAGGAGACCGGTGCCGACATGAGCAAGGTCAACGTCAACGGCGGCGCCATCGCCCTCGGTCACCCGCTCGGTGCATCGGGCACCAAGCTGATGGCGACCCTGCTGAACGAGCTCGAGCGCACCGGCGGCACATACGGCCTGCAGGTGATGTGCGAGGGCGGCGGGATGGCCAACGCCACCATCATCGAGAGATTGGACTGACGGCGGGCCGGATCGCCCGAGCGCTGCGTCAGCCACCGCTCGTTGCCCGAAGGCAACTCGGGTTCGGCTTCCTTGCGATCGAGCGATCCGCCTCCTCCGTCAGCCCAATCACTTCTCCGAACACTCCACTCAGCTGAGTCGTCGGCGAGGAAGCAGTTCGAACGTTGCGGTCGGGCCCCTTCCTTCCGGGGTTCGGCCGTGGCGCGTCGTGGTGCCGTGGTGTCGGCAAGACTGGGTGGATGGAGTTGGGGTCGGTGGACGCTCGGGTGCTCGGTTGCCTGATCGAGAAGGAGACGACCGTTCCCGACAGCTACCCGCTCACGCTCAACGCGTTGCGGTCCGCGTGCAACCAGTCGACCAACCGTGACCCCGTCACCGACTACGACACCCGGACGATCGAGGGGGCCCTGGCCTCGTTGAAGTCGAGTGGGCTGGTCCGGTTCGTACATCCGTCGCACGGTGGGCGCAACATCCGGTACCGCCAGGTCGCCGACGAACTCTGGGGTCTCGGCGTCGGCGAGCTCGGGGTGCTCGCCGTCCTGCTGCTGCGCGGTCCGGAGACAGCGGCGATCCTGCGTGCTCGTGCCGACAAGCACTTGGCGGTTGGTGGCGTGTCGGTCGACGAGGCGCTCGACACGTTGATGTCGACCTCGCCCGAGCCCTTCGTCGAGCGGGCAGAGCGAGCACCGGGCGAACGCGAGGTCCGCTTCCGCCAGTTGCTCGTGACCGACACTGCCGACGAGTCGGCGGTGTCGGCCGATGGAACCAACGGAAGCGATGCGCCAGGGGACGAGCGTGGTCACGGTGACGAACGTCGGGCGACTCGAACCGGCGCCGGAGCAGGCGACGGCGAGACCCGGGTGGGTGTGCACGACGCCGATCGACCCCAGTCCGGCGGCGACGACGAGCTCACCGCGCTCGTCGAGTTGCTCGCTGCGGAGGTCGCCGAACTCCGAGCCCGCGTGGAGCGCCTCGAAGCCGGCGACCCGCCAACCTGATCTCCGAAGTGAGCCTTCAGCTGCGGGCGGCCAGGACGGACTGGACGACCTCGACCGCTGCGTCCGGTTCGACGTCGAACAGCACGGTCGCCCACGGCGACTCGTCGACGACCTCGTGGGTCACACCGGCCGACGCGAAGCCGCCGGTCAACGCCGCCACGTCGGCGTCTCGCTGGGCGATCTGCTCCGGGGTGAAGTCGTCGAGCACGGCCGGCTCGACCGCCGAGCCGGACTCCGACACGCGGCCTGACGTGATGGCGTCGCCGTCGGTGAGCACGGTCTCATCGGCGGGGCCGCTCAACGCCGGATCGTCGACCGAGAGCAGCTCGCCGCAGTCGACCGGCGGGTACAGCTCGGCGAACACCTCGTCGATCACCGGCCACAGCGCCTCGTCGTCGTAGTCCCACTCGACCCACTCCCATCCGAGCTCGTCGCGAACGACGGTGTACGCGACGGATCGCTCGTCGAAGGCGGCGGTGAGGCGGGCGTTCTCCTCGGTGAATCGCTCCACCTCCTCGGGGGTGGGCGGCGGCGGTGGGTAGAGCTCGGCGTAGACCTCGGCGACGACCGCCTCGGCCTCCGGGTTCTCCCAGTCCCAGGTGATCCACTCGTACCCGGACTCGTCCGACTCGCGCGAGTACGCGATGCCGGCCTCGTCGAAGCCCGCGGCCAACGCCTCGTTCTCGGCACGGATCTGTTCGAGTTCGCCCGGGTCGATCGGCTCCACCTGAGCGGGCTCACCGACGGGCTCGTCGACGGGGAACCGGGCGTTCCACCAACTGTCGACCACGGATTGCGCGACCGCGTCGGTCCAATCGGTCCTGACGGACTCGAAGCCGAGGTCGTCGACCTCGACGGTGTGCTCGACGCCGAACCTGGTGAGCGCAGTGGCGAGCTCGCGCGCCTCGGCGTTCGCAGTGTCGAGTTCCGCCTGGGTCGGCTCGTACGGCTCGAGACCACCGCAGTCGATGGTGATGTCGGAGTCGGCCGAGACGGACGTGGTGGCATCGGCCGACGGCGAGGCTTCGGCGACGCTGTTGGCGCGACCGGCGAACCGTGCCTGGACGTTGCGTGCAGCAGCGCCCGCCGCCGCCGACACGACCTCGTCGTCGGTCGTGTCGTCGACGCCGGGGAGCTGCTCGTCGGCCAGTTCGCCGTCGCTGCCGCAGGCGGCGAGGATCACGGCGCCGGCGACGAGTGCGGCGGAGAGTCGGTGGGGGCGACGGATGCGGTTCACGGATGTGTCCTTCTCGGGTGCTCGGGGGGCGGGGGCGACGGTTGCGTCGTCTCGACGGCACCGGTGTCGGCGCCGTCACCGAGTCGGACGCTCGCCACGTCACCCCGGTTCCCGCTCGCCGAAGAATTCTCGATCCGTGCCGTCGTGCCGTCGTGCCGTGCCGCGCCGCCGCCAGGTCGGCGACGTTCAACGAGACGTGGTGGACACCCCCGAGCTGCATCTCTCGAACGTACCGGTTGCGTTCGTTTCGATATATCGCTAAAGTACCGATATATCGAAACAGAACACGACACGACACGAAGCATCAGGAACCCGAACACCGGGAACCCGATCGAGCGAAAGGAACTGCACATGTCTGCATCGATGCACCCGATGAGCCGCCACATCGCCCGCACCGCCGCCCGCCGTCGGCTGCGGCGTCGGCTGCGCCACCAACTCGCACGCCGACTCGCCGAACGAGCCGGCCACCACCACGATCGCCATCACGATCACGATCATGTCGAGGAGTCCCCCACCATGTTCCACCACGATCACCACGGCGGTCCGTCCTTCGGGCCCCACCATCGCAGATCGAA
>JBCBDK010000215.1:0-6928 GCA_038529675.1 Actinomycetota bacterium | reverse complement strand
CTGACGCTGAACGGCAAGAGCTTCCCCGCCACCGAGCCGATCGTGATGAACGAGGGCGAATGGGGCGTCATCCACTACTTCAACGAGGGACTGACGGCCCACCCGATGCACCTCCACCAGTTCCCGCAGCTGGTGTACGCGAAGGACGGCATCCCCCTCGACCAGCCGTACTGGGCCGACACGATCAACGTCGCCCCGGGCGAGCGCTACTCGGTGATGTTCCAGGCCGACACGGTCGGTACCTGGGTGTTCCACTGCCACATCCTTACCCACGTGGAACGTGTGGAGGGCATGTTCGGCATGGTCACCGCCGTCGTGGTCAACCCGAAGGACACCTGATCGCACGGCGCCTCGCGAACCGGCGGACCACGATGCGACCTGACCTGCGACCTGGACGGGGGTGGCTCCGGGTCGGCTGGCGGTGTCTCGGCGCCGTCACCGTCCTGGCGGGCGCACTCGTCGGCTGCGGGTCGGCGTCGCCTGGCTCCTCGGCCGACCCGTTCCCCGACGTGGCGCTGACCGCAGCATCGGACGGGGGCGCCGAGATCGCGACCGGTGACTGGGTGGGCGAGCCACTCGTCGTCAACTTCTGGTACTCGACCTGCGCGCCCTGCACGAAGGAACTCACCGACTTCGCCGAGGTCCACGCAGAGGTCGGCGACGACGTTCGGCTCGTCGGCGTCAACCCGCTCGACGGCACCGACACGATGATCGAGTTCGCCGCAGCACGCGGCGTCACCTACGAGCTCTTCCGGGACGAGCTCGCCGAACTGCAGATGGCGCTGGAGATCACCTCGTTTCCGGCGACCGTGTTCGTCGACGCGGCAGGTCAGGTCGTCGACACGACCGGCGTGCTCGACGCCGACGAGCTGCGCGACGAGATCGACGAACTCCGCGACACCTCCGGAGCCACGACGTGAGCCACACCCGCAACATGACCCAGACGACCGTGACGACCGACAGCACGACGACGACCAACGAGACGGGGGCGAGCAGGTCGGCGGCGCGGCCGCGCACCGGCCGACTCGCGCTCCTGCTCGTCTCGGCGACCATCCTGCTCGCGGGCTGCGGGCTCAGCCTCGGCTCCGGCGGATCGAACAGCGGCCCGGAGCAGCCGACGTTCGAATTCGAGATCCCGGCCGGCTCGGCCGACCTGATCGAACAGGGTCAGCCGCTCGACATCCTGCCGGCGACGCTCGAAACCAAGATCGGCGAGACGATCCAGATCATCAACCACGACGACGAACCGCACTTCGTCGGGCCCTGGTTCCTCGGCCCGCGCGAGACGCTGCGTCAACGATTCGTGATCGAGGGCATCTTCGAGGGCACCTGCTCGGTGCATCCGAGCGGCGAGTTCACCGTCATCGTCGCCCCCGCCGACGCCTGACGCTCCCAGCGGGCACCGAGGTCGGCCGATCAGCCTCGACCACGGCGGCGGACGCGCACGTCGACGCGTTCGATGTCCACGCCCGCCACCTCGTCGAGCCGAGCGATGATCGTGTCGGACAGGAACTTCACCTGCGTCGCCCACGCGGTGGTGTC
The DNA here is from genome assembly GCA_038529675.1 of Actinomycetota bacterium. Taxonomy (GTDB): domain Bacteria; phylum Actinomycetota; class Acidimicrobiia; order Acidimicrobiales; family Ilumatobacteraceae; genus Ilumatobacter_A. Next base: position 5,386 of record JBCBDK010000215.1, on the reverse strand, counting down.
GGCCTCGACGACCAACGTCTGTTGATCGAGCTTGACCGGCCGCACGTGTGCTGCGACCTGTTCGCCGACGGCGTCGTCCCAGCGACCGAACACGCCACCGACTTGACGCCGGTCCGTCCCACGCAACGACTTCATGATCCGGTCGAGCGACCGGGTGATCGGAACGGGCTCGGTCACGAGCTCACGGTACCGCGACCTCCAGAGATCACGGCTCCCGGAGAAGGCCGCCCCGAGCACGGCCTCGTCGAGATCAGGATGGCTCGGCGTCACGGTCGACGACGGTGCCGCCACGGATGTGGAGCACGCAGTCGGCTCGGGCCGCGTCGGGAAGCTCACTCGCACTCGTGATCACGACCTGACCCGCGGGGAGGTGACCGAGCAGTGCAGTGGCACGGCCGTCGTCGAGTTCCGACAGCACGTCGTCCAGCACCAGCACGGGGGCCGAGCCCGTCCGTTCCGTCACGAGGCGGTGGGCGGCGAGTCGCAGCGAAAGCGCGAGCGTCCGCTGCTCGCCCTGGGAGGCGTGGGTCCGCGCCGGCATGCCGTTGATCGCGAGGTCCATCTCGTCACGGTGCGGTCCGACGGTGGACACGCCACGACGCACGTCGGCGTCACGAGCGGCACGAAGCGCCTGCTCCAGGCCACCGGAACGCCACGCCGGCTCGTAGGTGAGCTCGATCGGCGTACCGACCCCGGCGAGCTGTTCGTAGGCCTCCTGGACCATCGGCGTGAGCCGGCTGACGAGCGTCGCCCGCGCGTACCCGAACTGATCGGCGACGGCGGTGAACTTCTGGTCCCACACATCGAGCGTGACCGCGATCTCCTCGGGGAGATCATCACCGGAACGACCGGCCTTCTGCGCCTGTTTGAGGAGGGTGTTGCGCTGCTTGACGATGCGGTCGATCTCGAGACGGATCGCGTCGTACTTGGTGGCGAGTGCCACGAGGGTGTCGTCGAGGAACCGCCGTCGGTCGCCGGGGCCACCCTTCACCACGATCAGATCGTCGGGTGCGAAAACTGTGACGCGCACGGTGCCGAGGAGATCGCGGACGCGCTGGAGCTTCTGCTTGTTGACCTGCACCCGATTACGACCGGATGCGACGAGCTCGGCCTCGATCAGTGACGCACGGCCGTCGTCGTGCTGCACCGTCGCACGAATGACGCCCTGCTCGGCGCCGGCACGTACGAGCGCGTCCGTCGGCGCACCGCGGAAGCTCGAGAGCGTGGCCAGATACGCCAATGCTTCGGCGAGGTTGGTCTTGCCCTGCCCGTTGTCGCCGAGTACCGCCGTCGTGCCCGACGTGAGTTCGAACGTACCCGACTCGTAGTTGCGGAAGTCGACGAGCTCGAGTCGGGTGACGATCACCGGCGATCGGCAGCGGGCGTCACGGCACGCGGACCGGCATCAGGAGGTACAGGTAGTCCTCCTGGCCCGCGCCGCGCAGCACGGCCGGCTTCATCGGGTCCATCGTGGCGAGCGTGACGTCGTCGGCGTCGATCGCGTCGATGCCCGCCGCCAGGTAGTCCGGGTTGAACGCGACGGTCATCTCGGCGCCGTCGTAGCTGGCGTCGATCTCCTCGGCCGCATTGCCGACGTCCTGGGTGATCGCGGTGAGCTGCACCGTGTCGCCGCCGAGCGTCAGCCGCACCGGTGTGGAGTCCTGCGCGAGGATCTTCACGCGTCGGATCGCCTCGATCATCGCCGGCTTCGACACCGTGAGCAGGTTCGGGTAGCTCGACGGGAGCAGGTTCCGGTAGTTCGGGAACTCACCCTCGATCAGCCGGGTCGACAGGCGGGTCGAGCCGGCCTCGAACGTGGCCTCGCGCTCCCCGAAGCGAACGGTGAGTTCCTCGACATCGCCGAGCAGCCGCTGGAGTTCGCTGAGCGCTCGACCCGGGATGAGCACCTTCTGGCCGGAGCCGAGCACACTCGACTCAGGCAGGTCGCGCACCGCGAGTCGATACGAGTCGGTCGCCACCATGCGCACGCCTTCGTCCTCCGATGCGAGCAGCACCCCGGTGAGTACGGCCCGAGCATCGTCGGTCGATGCGGCACGGACGACCTGGCGCAACGCGTCGGCCATCGTGTCGCCCGACAGCGTGACCGCCTCACCCGACGGCTCGGTCTGGGCCGGGTAGTCCTCGAGTGCGAGCGGACGCACCGAGAACTGCGACCGCCCTGCGCTGATCGACATCTCTGCGCCGGCATCGCCGTCGCCCAGTTCGACCTCCACCGCGCCGGCGGGCAGCGCCTTCACGATGTCCCCGACGAGGCGGGCGGGCACGACGGCGGCACCGTCACGATCGCCGCCGACCTCGATGGTCAGGCGGATCGTCAACTCGAGGTCGGTGCCGGTGAGGGTCAGGACGTCGCCGACCACCTCCATGCGGACGCCGGCGAGGACGGGCAGCGTCCCGGTGCGGTTGGTGGCCGCTCGGCCGGCTGAGTTCACCGCATCGGCGAGGACGTCACGTTCGCAACGGAACTTCACGGTGGGCACTTCTCCTCATGAGGGAATGTTTCAGAGTTATGAGAGCTAGTAGGTGTTGTGGATTGGGGACAACACGCGACACCCCAGGGTATGCCGCCTGCGCGCGTCCACACGGGATGTCGAGGTGTCCCCAGGCCGGAACTGCCAGCGATGTGATTCGGTGGACGACGACGTGCTTGTCCACGGAGCGGCCATGCTCGTCCACCGGCTCACGCCGTGCCGTCCACCGCGCGGGTGTTCGCTCACGTCACAGGGATGGGACGGGCGCGCGATCGGCGTCGACGGAACCATCGGGTCAGGCCTTGAGCTGCTGGAGCAGATCGGTGACCTGGTCGTAGATCTGCTTGCGCTCTTTCATGAGGCGCTGGATCTTCTCGTTCGCGTGGATCACCGTCGTGTGGTCGCGACCACCGAACAGTCGGGCGATCGCCGGATACGACAGGTCGGTGAGCTCGCGGAAGACGTACATCGCGATCTGGCGCGCGGTGACGAGCGGACGCTGTCGGCTCTTGCCCTTCAGGTCCTCGACCGGGAACTTGAGGATCTCGGCGATCTCGTCGAGCAGTTCGTCCGGCGTGCGGACCTTCGGCTTCGACAGTGTCAGCAGATCGGAGAGCTGACTCTCCACGAGGTCGACCGTGATCGGCTGTCGGCTGAGGCTGGCGAAGGCCATGACCCGCACGAGCGCGCCCTCCAGCTCGCGGATGTTGGTCGAGATGTTGCTTGCGATGAAGTCGAGGGCCTCGGGGGGCACGTCGACGTGCTCACGCTCGGCCTTGTTCCGCAGGATCGCGAGACGGGTTTCCACGTCGGGCGGCTGGATGTCCGTGATCAGGCCCCACTTGAAGCGGCTGCGGAGCCGGTCCTCGAGAGTCGGAATTGCGTCGGGCACGCGGTCGGAGCTGATGACGATCTGCTTGTTCGAGCCGTGCAGGGCGTTGAACGTATGGAAGAACTCCTCCTGGAGGCCTTCCTTGTTCTCGATGAACTGGATGTCGTCGATCAGCAGGACGTCGATGTCGCGGTAGCGCTGGCGCAGCAGGTTGGTCGTGTTCTGGCGGATCGACTCGACGTACTCGTTCATGAACGTCTCGGTCGAGACGTACCGCACGCGATGATGCTGGTAGTGCTCGTGCACGTAGTGCCCGATCGCATACAGCAGGTGGGTTTTGCCCAGTCCGGCCGAACCGTAGATGAACAGCGGGTTGTAGCTGCGTGCGGGCGTCTCCGCGACTCGCTGTGCCGCGGCGAGCGCGAACTGGTTCGACGCCCCCTTCACGAAGGTGTCGAAGGTGTAGTCGGTGGAGAGCCCGGCCTCTTCGAGTGCGAAGTCACGGGCCCCGAAGTCACCCGCGGGCGCAGCGGGGACGCCGTGGTCGGCGTCGGTGCCGGTGACGGCGGCGGCCGCACCGGCCGCACCGGTGTCGTCGGGCGCCGCGCCCGCGCCCGCGCCCGGGGTGTCGTCGACCGCGATGTCGTCGGCGGTCGCCGTGGCGGCGATGTCGATCTCGACGTCGAGGTGGCCGAGGTGGGCCTCGTCGAGCGCCACCATCACGAGGGGCAGGAAACGGGTCAGAATGCGATCGCGGACGTAGGCGCTCGGCGCTTCGAGGTGGAGGACGTCGCCGTCGAGGCGGTCCGGCCGGACGTCTTGGAACGTGGAGAACCACACGCTCTCCGCGAGTTGGGAACGAAGTGACAACGTCACTTGGGTCCAGACGTCGTCGGCTTCGGTCACGGGCATGGCGGTCGAGGGTCCGCCGGCGATCCACAAGGTTGTCCACAGAATGTGGAAACGGGGTCGACACGACGGGAGCGGACGAAACTAGCAGGCGCGGCGCCACGAGAAAACCTCGACGTTTCACCCGCCTGACCAGGGCAAACGCGAGTCAGGCCGCCCTGTGGACGAATGACATGGCTGTGGTTCGCCGACGCGTGCGCACCGGTCGGGATGATCGATGCACGTCACGGTCGCGGCCGCACGGTGTGTTCGACCCGGCGTGTTGGACCGGCGACGGAGCGCGCCTAGCCTGACAGGCTGTCAACAGCATGGTGGTACCTCCGCCGATCGTCGCCTCCCGAGCGGAGTGGGACGACTCGACGGCGGGAACGGCGAACGGCGACGGCTGCACTCTCTGTCTCGAGCAGCGTCCGATCCGACCTCACCACCCGTCGTGTCGGAGGAACATCGTGAAGCGCACCTATCAGCCAAACAATCGTCGTCGAGCCAAGAAGCACGGATTCCGTGCCCGGATGAGCACCCGCGCCGGCCGTGCGGTGCTCAAGTCGCGTCGCGCCAAGGGTCGCGCCCGCCTCTCCGCTTGATCGAACGCATCCGCACTCGCGATGCGTTCCAGCGGCTTCGCCGCGACGGTCGTCGGGTGCGGGCCGACGTGCTCTGGTGCACCTACGTGCTCGATCCCACCTTGTCTGCGCCTCACGTGGCGTTCGCGATCGGTCGACCGGTCGGTTCGGCCGTCACGCGCAACCGCCTCCGGCGGCGCCTGCGCGCACTCCTGAGCTCGGCCGATCTCCCGGCCGGCTGGTTCTTGATCGGCGCCTCGCCCGCCGCATCGACCCGGTCATTCGATCAGCTCGCGCAGAACGTGACGAAGCTCGCGCAACGAGTGAGTACTGCAGGATGACGGACGTGTCCGACGCCCGCCCGTCGATCCCGTTGCGCCTGGTCGTCTGGTACCAACGCACGTTCGCCGGCGGCACACCGACCTGCCGCTTCTATCCGTCGTGCTCGAGCTACGCCCGCGAGGCCCTCGAGGTCCACGGGACCGGACGCGGCCTCTGGCTGACCTTCCGCCGCCTCGTCCGATGCCGGCCCTTCGGCCCGTCGGGAGTCGACCCGGTCCCCGAACCGAAACACGCCGACGAATCCCCGC
>JBCBDK010000214.1:0-6936 GCA_038529675.1 Actinomycetota bacterium | reverse complement strand
GTCACTGCCGTCGAGGCGGGGACCGGCGTGGTTCCCGACGAGTACGCGCAGCGTCAGCAGGCCGACCTCGAACGACGGCGCGATGCGATGCTCGACGCTGCCGAGGAGTTCCTCGACGACCCGGGGGCCGTTGCCGAGGCGATCGCCGACGACTACGCCGCCCGCTACGAACTGGCCGACACCTTGGAGGAGCAGTATCGAGCCGGCCATGCCGATCTCGACGCCTTCTACGAGGCCGAACGGATCCGAGCACAGGCGAACGCTGAACTGACGATCCTGGGTGTCGAGGTGGGTGCGACCGTCGTCGGTGCCGGTGCGATCGTTCGTGGGCTACGAACCGCACGTACGGTCGACAACCTGCAGGATGCGACGCCGGTGGCTGCCGCGATGGCCTCGACGGAGCGGACGCGAGAGATGATCGATGCGCTCGACGAGCTCGTCGAGCAACCGGGCCGTACCGACCAGATCGGACTCGACGACATCCGGGCCGTCGAGTCGGAGGTTGCCGACACCGGTGCATCGTCGCCGAGTCCGACGGGTGGTGCCGACGAGGCCGACTGGTTCGACACCGGGGAGGACTCGCTCCCCGAGTCGCCAGCGGCTGATACCGGCTCAGCCGGAACGGTGCGGCGCAACAGCGACGGACGAGCGATCGGCGACGACGGTCGCTTCATCCCCGATCCTGAACGGCCGTCTCCGCCGCCGGTCGACCCCGTGCCGCCGTCGGCCGTGCCGGAGCCGCACCAGGGCTCGCCGTGGAGCAATCCGAACGCGCCCGAGCGCGGGCGTCAGATCGAGCAGCGGCTCGGTCAGAACCTGCCGTCGGCCTTCCCGACGATCGACCGATTCGAGAACGGGCACGCGACGAGCATCAAGTCGGTGGATCTTCGGGCGTCGTCCTATCAGTCGCCGGTCGACCTCGAGAACTCGCTGTACCGCCACGTCGAGAGCGTGCGTGACTTCGATGGCGCCGACCACGACGGCGTGTCCATCGAGCCCGGTGCCACGACCTCGCGTGAACTGGTGATCGCGGTCGAGCCGGGCGTGATGTCCGATGCTCAGCGTGCAGCACTCGACGAGGTGGTCGAGTACGGCGCGTCGCTCGAGAATCGCGTGGACGTGACGATCGTCGAGGTTGAGTGAGCGACCGGTCGGCGGCGGTGTACGAACGGCGCGGGACCCACTTCGTCGTCGCCAAGCATCGGACCGCGGCCGGCTATGCGATCGAGTCGTCGTCGATCGAGGTGGTCGATCGCGTCGGTGAGGGCGACGGCTTCGAGTACCTCGCCGAGGCCGTGCGTGCGGCGCTCGCCGGTTCGCGGACCGGAGTGCCGACGCCGCCGACGGAGGAGTTGACGTCGAGGCTCCCCGAAACCGCCGGTGCGTCGTCGTTCGCCGCGTTCGTGAACAGTGCGATCTCCGTTCACGTGGGTGCTGATGACGACTCGTCCGACATCGTCCTGACCCCGATGCGCAGCGCCGGAGCGAGCGCAGGCTTCCAGTTCTGCACCGGCCACCGGATCACCGTGAGCGATCGGGAGCTGGCGACGGGTCTCGTCGACGCACTCGCCGTGGCCAGAGACGGCTGCTGATCAGTCTGTTGCGAGCCCGTGCCGATCAGGCCCGAAGGCTTGACAGTGCGCGGCGACTTCTTTACCTTGTCCCGCAATCCAGGTTCTCGCTTCACCGGGGTTCGTCGAGCACATTGCTCCGAACCCGGTTGACGTTGCCTGCGCGGCGGCGATAGGTTCGTCTGTTGCCGTGTCGTGCCCTACCCCCACCACCATCTCGGGTGTGGGTCAGGCGCGCCCCGGCTCCGGCAGCCCCTTCTCTCCTGGAGTGTGATTCGTGGCGACTCGTCCCGTGTCCCGTGACCGTTACTCGTTCGGCAATCTTCGTGAGCCGCTCGAACTGCCCGATCTGGTCGCCATCCAGACCGAGAGCTTTCAGCACTTCCTCGACGTCGGCCTGAAGGAGACCTTCGACTCCATCAGCCCGATCAAGGACTTCTCCGAGAACCTCCAGCTCGAGCTGGAGTTCGATCCGGACGATCCGGACCTGCGCCCGCCGCCGAAGTTCACGGTGGAGGAGTGCAAGGAGAAGGACATGACCTACTCCGCGCCGGTCTTCGTCCGTGCCCGGTTCATGAACCGGAACACCGGCGAGATCAAGGAGCAGGTCGTCTTCATGGGGGACTTCCCCATGCAGACCGACAAGGGCACGTTCATCGTCAACGGCACCGAGCGCGTCGTGGTGTCCCAGCTCGTGCGGTCGCCGGGTGTCATCTTCGAGCCCGGTGAGCGGTTCCGTCTCCGCAACCTCACCAAGCACCAGCTCGTCAAGGGCACGATCCACCCGTACCGCGGTGAGTGGATGGAGTTCGACGTCGAGCACAAGCCGGGCAAGGACGTCACCGCCGGCACCCGCGTGGCGCGCAAGCGCCGCCTCGGCATCTTCACGATGCTGCGTGCGCTCGGCTACGACGAGGAGAACGCGCCGGGCTTCCTCGATCGCTTCGTCAGCCACTTCGACTTCCTCGAGGGCCAGTGGGAGAAGGAGCGCGAGGTCGCGCCCACCCAGGAAGAGGCGCTGATCGAGATCTACAAGCGGGCCCGTCCGGGCGAGCCGCCCACCGCCGAGTCGGCGAAGGGCTACTTCCGCAACGCGTTCTTCGAGAGCCGCCGCTACGACCTCAGCCGGGTCGGTCGCTACAAGCTGAACCGCAAGCTCGGTGAGGAGGTCGCCCGCCTCGACGAGCTGTTCAACCTTTCCGGCCTCACCAACGCCGAGGGCGAGCCGCTGCTCGACTACCCCGAAGAGGGCCAGAACGTGCTGTCGCGCTGCGAGGTGCTCGCGTCGATCACGTACATGCTCCACCTCGTGAAGCAGGAGCCGGGCTACCGGCTCGACGACCAGGACCACTTCGCCAACCGCCGCATCCGCTCGGTCGGCGAGCTCATCCAGAACCAGGTCCGCATCGGCCTGTCGCGCATGGAGCGCGTCGTCCGTGAGCGCATGACGACCCAGGACGTCGAGGCGATCACGCCGCAGACGCTGATCAACATCCGGCCCGTCGTCGCAGCGATCAAGGAGTTCTTCGGGACGTCCCAGCTGTCGCAGTTCATGGACCAGGTCAACCCGCTGTCGGGCCTCACGCACCGTCGCCGCCTGTCGGCGCTCGGCCCGGGCGGTCTGTCCCGCGAGCGTGCCGGCTTCGAGGTCCGCGACGTGCACTTCAGCCACTACGGCCGCATGTGCCCGATCGAGACGCCCGAGGGTCCGAACATCGGTCTGATCGGTGGCCTGTCCACGTATGCCCGCGTGAACGAGTTCGGCTTCATCGAGTCGCCGTACCGCGAGGTCAAGGACGGCAAGGTCACCGGCACGATCGTCTACATGGCGGCCGACGAGGAGGAGAACTACGTCGTCGCTCAGGCGAACACGCCGCTCGCCGAGGACGGCACGATTCGCGACGAGCGCGTGCTCGTGCGTCGTTCGCCGCAGGCTGCGAGCCTCGAGGATCTCCGCAAGATGCTGGAGGCCGAGAGCTTCTTCGGTGCCACGACCGACATCGGTTACGTCAATCCGACCGAGGTCGACTTCATCGACGTGTCGCCCAAGCAGATCGTCTCGGTCGCCACGGCGCTGATCCCGTTCCTCGAGCACGACGACGCGAACCGTGCGTTGATGGGCGCCAACATGCAGCGCCAGGCCGTGCCGCTGCTGCGCCCCGAGGCGCCCTACATCGGCACCGGTATCGAGAACCGTGCCGCGCGTGACGCCGCCGACCTGGTCCAGGCGATCGACGATGGTGAGGTCATCGAGGTGACCGGTTCGTCGATCACGGTCGAGTACAAGAAGGAAGGCAAGCGGGTCTACCGCCTCAACAAGTTCACCCGCTCCAACCAGGACACCTGCATCAACCAGCGTCCACTGGTCCGTGAGGGCGACAAGGTCAAGAAGGGCTCCGTCATCGCCGACGGTCCGTCGACCGACGAAGGCGAGCTCGCGCTCGGCAAGAACCTCCTCGTGGCGTTCATGCCGTGGGAGGGCTACAACTTCGAGGACGCGATCATCCTGTCCGAGCGGCTCGTGAAGGACGACGTCCTCACGTCGATCCACATCAAGGAGCACGAGGTCGACGCCCGTGACACGAAGCTCGGCCCGGAGGAGATCAGCCGGGACATCCCGAACCTCTCCGACGACATCCTCGCCGACCTCGACGACCGCGGCATCATCCGCATCGGCGCCGAGGTCGGGCCCGGCGACGTGCTCGTCGGCAAGGTCACCCCGAAGGGTGAGACCGAGCTGACGCCGGAGGAGCGCCTGCTGCGCGCCATCTTCGGTGAGAAGGCCCGCGAGGTTCGCGACACGAGCCTCAAGGTGCCGCACGGCGAGACCGGCAAGGTCATCGACGTCAAGGTGTTCAACCGCGACGACGGCGATGAACTGCCGCCGGGCGTCAACCAGCTCGTACGTGTGTACGTCGCTCAGAAGCGCAAGATCAGCGTCGGCGACAAGCTCGCCGGCCGCCACGGCAACAAGGGCGTCATCTCCAAGATCCTCCCGATCGAGGACATGCCGTACACGAAGGACGGTCAGCCGGTCGACATCATCCTCAACCCGCTCGGCGTGCCGTCGCGCATGAACGTGGGTCAGGTGCTGGAAGCGCATCTCGGCTACTGCGCCCGCTGGGGCTGGAAGAACCCCGACGGAAATCAGGTCGGTGACGACCCGATCCGCGGGACCGAGACCAAGACGCGCCCGAACACCAAGCCGGCGACGTTCGTGGCGACGCCGGTGTTCGACGGTGCGAACTGGGACGAGAAGGAGAAGTCCCTCGCCCATCCGACGATCCAGGAGATCCTCGACGGCCTCAACCCTGAGGGCACCGACGGCGATCAGCTGGTCGGGATGAACGGCAAGCTCGATCTGTTCAACGGCCGCACCGGCGAGAAGTATGACAACCCGATCACCTGCGGGTACATGTACATCCTGAAGCTGGCGCACCTGGTCGACGACAAGATCCACGCCCGCTCCACGGGCCCGTACTCGATGATCACCCAGCAGCCGCTCGGCGGCAAGGCCCAGTTCGGTGGTCAGCGCTTCGGTGAGATGGAGGTGTGGGCCCTCGAGGCGTACGGCTCCGCGTACTGCCTGCAGGAGCTGCTGACGATCAAGTCCGACGACGTGCTCGGCCGTGTTCGGGTGTACGAGTCGATCGTCAAGGGCGACAACATCCCCGAGCCGGGTGTGCCCGAGTCGTTCAAGGTCCTCATGAAGGAGATGCAGGCACTCTGCATCAACGTCGAGGTGCTCACCGAAGACGGCCAGGAGATCGAGATGCGCGACCTCGACGACGAGGTCTTCCGTGCCGCCGAGGAGCTCGGTATCGACATCTCCCGCCCCGAGCGTGGCACCGACGAAGACGACGCCCGCCGCGAGCGCGAGCGCGCCGAGCGCCAAGCCCGCTTCTGACCCGTATCAACTGGTGTCAGACACCAGTTGATGCACAACCGAGCTCGAGGCAACGGTGCTGGGTGGGATCGTGCGAGGGCTGCTACCGCTTGCCGACAAGGTCCGGGCGACGCTGGAAGCGGGGGAGGGCCTCGAGCTCGAACTCGCCGAGGTCGAGAAGCTCGGCGCGGCGGGTGCCCGGGAGTCGCTCGGCGAGTTCGGTCGAGAGGTGCGCCAGTCGGTTGCCGAGGTCGGCGAACTGTTCGGGCCGATGCTCGAACTCGCAGCCGACTGACCCGAGCGGAGCCAGTGTCGGCCCCAGATTGCAAACTATTTCACGCACTAACTCTGCATTCCGTGGAATGCGTGGTATAGTACGCATTAGCACTACGAACCGAGCGGCGGGGCCAACCGGTCGCTCGACGCCCAGCGAACTCCAGGAGGAGTCATGCAGATCACCGACACCATCAAGTCCGTCGCCGACAGCTACACCGAGACCAGCGGCAAGGTCATCGACACCGTCGTCGACGTCAACAAGCACGTCGTCGAGATCGTCGTCAGCAACGTCGAGCGCTTCCCCGAGACGCCGCTCGCCGATCGCATCCTGGCGCCCGCCGAAGCGGGGAAGGCGTACCTCGACGTCGTCGAGCGCGCCGCCGACTTCAACCGCGACCTCAACCGTCGCGTCGTCGAGTTCCTCCCGGTTGGCTGACCCGCTGCGGAGCCCTGCTCCGCGATGAACACCCGTCGAACGAGGTCCGGACCGAGCGTCCGGGCCTCGTCCGCGTCTTCGATGCACCATGCTGGAGGAACCATGACCGACGAATCCGCGGACCCGACCGACTCCGAGCCCACGAACGGGCTGGGGGCGTTCGGCGACTTCATCCGCACCCAGCGGCGGCTCGCCGATCTGTCGCAGCGGGAGCTGGCACGCATCTCCGAGGTCTCCGACGCGTACTTGAGCCAACTCGAACGCGGGCTGCACGAACCCTCCGTTCGCGTGGTCAACGCGATCTCGTCCGCGCTGAATCTGCCGTCCGACAAGCTCCTGGGCTTTCTCGGCGGCCAGGTAGACGCGGACGACGGGCCGGCAACCGAAGCCGCGATCCTCACCGACGACCGGCTGACCGATGCCCAGAAGCAGTCGCTGCTCGACGTCCTGAACGCCTTCCTCGCAGCCAACGACCACACCTGACGCCCGACCCCGCGTCGGAAGGTGCGACGGTCGAGTTCGACGTTGGGGCGACAGGTTCGGGCACGTACACTGATCTGCTGCTGTGCGGGCTCGTCCCGCACCCGAAGAATGCGTGTTGCGCCCCAACCTGCGCTGCCGATCCGCCCCCAAGACTGGCGAGGACGCAGCACCGACGCAGAGGCCGTGGCACTCCGGGCAAGCGAACAAGTGAGTGGTACCGGGGGCTGGCTGACCAGCTGGAACCCGTGAACCCACAGAATCGCAACTGACACGACACCGTGTCG
>JBCBDK010000213.1:0-6949 GCA_038529675.1 Actinomycetota bacterium | reverse complement strand
GAACCCGGCTTCGAGGTCGGCGATGATGTCGTCGCGACTCTCGAGGCCGACCGACAGCCGGATCAAGCCCGGCGTGACGTCGCTCGCCGCCTGCTCCTCGGGCGTGAGCTGGCTGTGCGTGGTCGAGCCGGGGTGGATCACCAGGCTGCGGGCATCGCCGATGTTCGCGACGTGGCTGTGCAGGTCGAGGCCACCGACGAACTTCTTCCCGGCGTCGTGCCCGCCTGCGATCTCGAAGGCGAGCACCGAGCCGTAGCCCTTGCCGCCGCCGAGCTCCTTGGCGCGCTCGTGCCACGGCGACGAGGCCAGGCCGGCGTAGTTGACCGACTCGACCTGCGGGTGGCCGTCGAGGAACTCGGCGACGGCCTGAGCGTTCTCCCAGTGACGCTCCATACGGAGGCTGAGCGTCTCGAGGCCCTGCAAGATCATGAACGCGTTGAACGGCGAGATCGCCATGCCGACGTCACGGAGCAGCTGCACGCGAGCCTTCAAGATGTACGAACCCGCACCGAGGCCGGGCCAGTAGGCGAGGCCGTGGTAGCTCGGGTCGGGCTCGTTGAAGTTCGGGAACCGCTCAGCGTCGCCGTAGTCGAAGGTGCCGCCGTCGATGATGGCGCCACCGATCGAGGTGCCGTGGCCTCCCATGAACTTGGTGAGCGAGTGCACGACGATGTCGGCGCCGTGCTCGAGCGGGCGAATCAGGTACGGCGTCGGCACGGTGTTGTCGACGATGAGCGGGACGCCGACCTCGTGGGCGACGCCGCTGACGCCGGCGATGTCGAGCACGTCGTTCTTCGGGTTCGGCATGACCTCGCCGTAGAAGCCCTTGGTGTTCGCCTTGGACGCGGCACGCCACTGCTCGAGGTCATGCGGATCCTCGACGAACGAGACCTCGATCCCCATCTTCGGGAGCGTGTAGTGCAGGAGGTTGTAGCTGCCGCCGTACAGCGACGGCGACGCCACGATGTGATCGCCGGACTCGGCGAGGTTCATGACCGCCAGCGTCGACGCCGACTGACCGGAGCTGACCGCGAGCGCACCGGGCAGACCGATCGCCGTGATGCAGCCACCCTCGAGCGCGTTCAGCCGCGCCTCGAGCGCACCCTGCGTCGGGTTCATGATCCGCGTGTAGATGTTGCCGACCTCGGCGAGCGCGAACAGGTTGGCCGCATGATCGGCGTCGCGGAACTCGAACGACGTCGTCTGGTAGATCGGAACCGCACGGGCGCCAGTCGCCGGATCGGGCTCACCACCGACGTGGATCTGCTTGGTCTCGAATCCCCAGTTGGCCTGTGCGTCACTCATGGGCGGACAACCTACGCCCGGAATCCCGACCCGACAAGTCACATTTCGGGGCGGAGCGGTCGAGCCGGGAACGCACCTCACCGGAAAAGCTCCGAGGGGCGCCCCGGAGGGCGCCCCTCGGCCGATCACTCGAACTTCAGGCACACGGGAGGGATGGTGACGGAGAAGCCCGAGCGGCGGGAGTGCGGACCGAGTCGGCGGCGATGCCACGGACTCGAACCGTGTCGATCAGTTGTCCTTCAAGTGTAGGCCCCCGGAGGGTTCGTCGGTGGGTCGGCCGTCGGTGTCGGCGGCGACGCGGTGACGGCGGAGGTAGTCGCGCAGGAACGTCCCGCTCCGTACCGACGAGGCGTCCGGCTCGAGATCACCGGAAACGTCTGATGTCGGCCTTGCGGTCGTGTCGTCCTTCAACACCTCGTCCTCCCGATGTGTCACGTACGAAGGACGCACGCACCCACCAGAAAGTCGCGAAGAAGTTCCAGATCTTCTCGAGATCACCGCTGGGGAACGTCAACGATCGAGTTCGCCGGCAGCATCGGCCGCTTCAGGGCGCTCGTGCAGGAGTCGACACCCGAGCAACCGGGTGTTCGGGACCAGCAGCGAGCGTCCGTCGACCAACACCTCGACCGCAGTCGGGTGCAGGTCGGCCACCACCCCTGCGACGTGTGCTCCCGCGTCGACGTCGTCGTCGCCGCCGAACTCGATCCGGTCACCGACCCGCAACATCCGCCGCGTGGCGCGGCCTGCGGCCACCTCGGCTGCGACCTGTCGGCCTCCGAGTCCGGTCAACAACGCCAACGACAGCGCCACACCGAAGAGCAGCGCCGCGACCCCGATGTTGACGACTGCGGTGTCGACCTCGGTCTGGCCCGCCGCGATGATCGCGCCACCGCCGAGGATCGCCCACTTGGTGATCATCGGTGCGAACCGGGCGGCGGCGCCGGTCCCGGCAAGGGACGACGCCACGGCCGCAGCTGCGAAGGTCGACGCCACGTTGGCCGCGATCACGATGATCAGCGCCGAGATCGCCTTCGGCAGGAACGCGATCGTGTCGTCGCCGAGTTGCTCGAGCTCGTCGCTGGCCACGAAACCCAGCGCGACGAGGAGCCCGATCACGACGAACGCCGAGAGCACGAGGCCGGCCAAGGCCGGGGCCGAGTCTCGGAGCGCTCCGATCTTGCTCTTGGCGAGCACTGCCGCCACGAGGCGAGAAGTGATGAGGCCGACGATGATGCCAGCCGCGATGGCGATCACCGCTCCGATCCATGGGTTCACGTGGGTTCCTCCCTCTCGTCCTCGGACGGGAGCAGTAGTTCGGCGGTGTCCTTCGCGATCGAGACGAGTCCGATCAGGAGCTCGAGCTCTCGGTCGGCCCGTTCACGTCGACCGACGGCCTGGTGGATCCGATCCGGCAGCTCGGCCGGTACAGCCCACGCATCGCGGATCGCGACCGCGAGTGCGCCACCGGTGCCGATGGGGGCGCCACCAGCATCGACCGAACCGAACACCTCGGCAGCGTGACCGCTGCCCTGCGACGGCATCGGAACCGTACCGGCGGCGAGGTCGTCGAGCAGCGTCGCGCAGCGGTCACAGGTCTCGACGTGGTGGGTGAGTCGCGGGTCGTCATCGGGCTCGGCGTCCAACCAGCGGGTCAGGCGACCCCGGCTCGGGTGAAGCAGGTGGCGTCGCCTCACGACCGCCACGCCTCGAGCGAGGTCGCGAGTCGACGCCGGGCTCGCAGCAGACGCGTCTTGACCGTGGGGACGGGCACACCGAGCGCGTCGGCGATCTCGTCGTAGCTGCACCCCTCGACCTCGCGCAACACGACGATCTCGCGGCTCAACTCGTCGAGTTGGTCGAGCGCGGTCTGCAACTCCTCCGCGGCGAGGCGGCCCTCCACCACTCGGTTCGTCGTGATCGGCGCCGCGGACTCCGGCAGTCGTTGCGGGTCGGTGGCGGTGTCGCGTACGCGGCGGAGTGTGGACACAGCGGTGTTGTGGGCGATGCGGAGCACCCAACCTCGGAGCGAACCCTCGCCCCGGTAATCGGCGAGGGATCGCCAGACCTTGATGAACGTGTCCTGGGTGACGTCGTCGGCGAGCGCCGGATCGCGGACGACCGATCGGGCCAGTCGATACACGGCAGGAGCGAACTCGGCGACCAGCGCGTCCAGATCCAGATCGGCCGCAGGGTGGTCACCGCCGGGCCGTGGTGGTCGGCCTCCGATGGGCGAGGTCGCCTGGGGGGTCTGCTCGGCGTTCAGTGTGAACAGCAGGGCACCGACCGCGCGGTCGCCGACGAACGCCCCGGGCGGCGGGCCCAGCAGGTCGAGCAGCAGCTCGCGGACCGAGGTCGGCCACGTGACGACGCCGTCGACGAGCGGACCCGGACCATCCAGCCGCGTC
The DNA here is from genome assembly GCA_038529675.1 of Actinomycetota bacterium. GTDB lineage: Bacteria > Actinomycetota > Acidimicrobiia > Acidimicrobiales > Ilumatobacteraceae > Ilumatobacter_A. Next base: position 3,239 of record JBCBDK010000213.1, on the reverse strand, counting down.
GCGCCACGCTCTCTCACGGGTCCGATCGTAGGCACGGACCTGTCGGTTCGGCCCGGACCGACCCCCAGGCTGCGGGCGCACGTCGACGGCGGCACGCGCCGACCACGGGGCACGTCGACTCCGTCGTGGCGGTGCGGGTCTCCACACTCAGTGGACGCTCGCCACGGCGCGAAGTCGCGAGTGTCGGCAAACCGTCGGCCAGAACCCGGTGGTGGGCAACCCGCTCGATCCGCGATCGACGGTTGCGCACCGGCCAAGATGACGTCGCCGCGCCGACGCCATCGGACCCGTCGCCGCTGCCGCGGAGGGAGGACCGTGTCGCACGCGACGATCGAGCAACCGAAGTGGAGCGATGCCCACCTCGACGAGATGCGCTCCATCGGTGACCCGGTCGCCGATCGAGTCGTCCGAGACGTGTTCGCGGACGGCGACGTCGACGAGGTGCGTCGACTGCTGCGGCGCGTGCTCGACCACGACGACGCTGCGGAGGCCGACCTGCCCGAGCACGTCCGGGGCTACCTCGAGTCACTCGGCAACGTGCCGGCCGGGACCGACCTCGACCGTCTCGCCCGCGGGCAACGCGTGTTCCAGGAGTTCGGCGTCCCGATCTCGGTCGCCCTGTTCTGCGCGTCGCTGCCGTCGGCGTACGCGTGCGCCAAGGGCGTCCACGTGCTCGCCCAGACCGCACGACTCGAGACCGACACCCGGCGACGGATCATGGAGACCGGACAGTTCCTCGTCGACGCACTCGGTCCCCGCGGGCTCGAACCCAGCGGCCCCGGCATCCTCGCGATCCAACGGGTCCGACTGATGCACGCCGCCGTCCGAGCGCTGATCGACGCTCACCATCGCGCGGACCCGACGAGCTGGGATCCTGCCAACGGCACACCGATCAACCAGGAAGACCTCGCCGGCACGCTGCTGTCGTTCAGCTACACCGTCGTCGAGCCGCTCCCCCGGCTCGGCATCGACCTCGCCGCAGCCGAACAGGCCGACTACCTCTACGTCTGGGAGGTGATCGGTGCGATGCTCGGCCTCCGCGCCGACATGATCCCGAGGTCGATCGACGAGTCGACGACGCTCGTCACCGCGATCCGGCGTCGCCAGTACGGACGGTCCGCCGACGGCGTCGTCATGGCCAACGCCCTGATCGAGCTACTCCGCGAGATGACGCCGATCGCACCGCTGCGACGATCGATCCCCGACCTCATCCGGTTGCTGTCGGGTGACGAGGTCGCCCGCATCCTCCAGCTCCCCGAACCGGCCCGCCACTACGGCTGGACCAGGCTCGTGCGCGTCTGGCTGCGCCTGACCACGCACGAGGCCGAGAACCATCGCGTCCTGCGATCGCTGGCGACCCACGTCGGCTGGTTCGTGTTGCGCGGCATGCTCGACGTCGAGCGCCAAGGCGAGCACCGCGCCGACTTCGACATCCCCGATGAACTCGCCAACCACTGGAGGCTGCACGATGCGCCCGACTGAGCTGCTCAGCGGCGATCAGCTGCTGCGTGAACGGGCCGACGACGTGTTGAACGACATCGACCCCGGACGTGTCTTCGACGTGTTCGACGGACCGTTCCTGAACACCGACCTGTACTCGGCGGCCGAGATGTGGTGGTACTTCGGTGGCTGGATCCTGTGGATCCCGGTCTACTGGGTCGTGATCGCGCGGCTGCGGCAGGGCTACCTGGAGATCCCGGCGATCGCCGCCACCGGCAACATCACCTGGGAGTTCCTGTGGGGCTACGTGTATCCGCAGAACATGGGCTGGGGCCTCCAACTCATCTACATGGGCGCGTTCCTGATGGACCTCGCGATCCTCTACGGGGTGTTCCGCTTCGGGCGATTGCAGCTGGCCGACGAACGCGCCCGCCCGTGGTGGCCGGTCATCGCGTTCACGCTGCTCGCGGTCTGGACGGCGTGGTACGTCGCGTTCATCGAGCGAGGCGACGATCTGCCGCTCGGCAGCGTCACCGCCTATTCGGTCAATCTCGTCATGTCGCTCGCCTACCTCTGGTTCGGGATCACCCGGCCGGTCCACGAACTCTCGATGATCGCCGCGGTGTTCAAGGGCCTGGGTACCGGCGGCGTCACCGTGTTCGTGTTCATGGTGTACCGCGATCACCAACTCGTGATGACCCTCGCAGTGATGGTGTCGATCCTCGATGCGACCTACGTGGGGTTGCTGCTCCGCCGACGGCGCGTCGAACGCCGGGGCGCGCCGCCGACGCCCTCACCTGCGGCCGGCGTCACGGGAGCACGGCCGACACCGGCCGGCACCTGATCCCGAGTTCGGCAGCCGCCGACACGTCGAGCTCGATCCGTGTCGGCCGGACGAGGCCCGACTCGGCCACCGTCGACGACCGGATCGCGCCGACGCGACCTTCGAGTCCGAGGTGGCGGGCGAATCGGAGGGCGAGATCGTGCCGGTGCACGGCCTCCGGCCCGGTGACGTGGAGCGGGCCTGACACGTCGCGTCGATCGGCGAGCTCGGCGAGCGCCGCTGCGAGGTCAGCTGCGTGGACCGGGCAGCGGATCTCGTCGGTGAAGAACGCGACCGGTGTGTGTTCGGCTGGCCCGCGCAGCCAGTCGCGGAGGTCGACCTGCGACGACGACAGATGGTCGGTGCCGTACACGAGCGACGTGCGCACCACGACCGCGTCCGGAGCGGCATCGGCGACAGCGCGCTCGGCATCGAACTTGTCGACGCCGTAGTCGATGATCGGACGGGGCGGGTCCGTTTCGCGATACGGCGAGATCGCACCGGGGAACACGACGTCTGTCGACATGTGGACGAGGCGGGCACCGACCGCCGCTGCACCCTCCGCGACGTGTCGGCTGCCGTCGACGATGCTTCGCCGGTCACCCTTTCGGTAGGCGAGATGGATCACCGCGTCGGGCTTCCAGTCGCCGATCGTCGAGAGGACCGAGTCGCGTTGCGTCACGTCCATCGACGACGACGGTGGTGCGATCAGCTCCCATCGACGCGTTGCTGCGCCGGACACGAGGTGACGGCCGACGAACCCGGTCGCGCCGGTGACGAGCAGGAGCCGTCGCCGACGGAATCGACGGGACCCGCTGCTCATCGCCGCAGTGTGGCACGGCCCGACGACGGCGCGGGGGTAGACATGGGGCGGTGCGGATCATCGAAGCGGTCGTGCTCGGCCTGGTCCAGGGGTTCTCGGAGTTCCTCCCAGCCGAACAGCCACGGCACGAGCAGCAAGTGCCCGCTCGACGAG
>JBCBDK010000212.1:1782-6968 GCA_038529675.1 Actinomycetota bacterium | reverse complement strand
GGCGTCTCCCGAGGCACGGTCACCGGTGTCGCACCGCGAGCCCGCGTCATCGCGTACTCGGTGTGTGGTGATCTCGGCTGTGTCACCTCGGACCTCGTCGCTGCGATCGACCAGGCCGTGCTCGACGGTGTCGACGTCATCAACTACTCGATCGGTGGCGGTGCGTCGCTCACCGATCCGGCCGACATCGCGTTCCTGTTCGCAGCGGACGCCAACGTCTGGGTCGCCACCTCCGCCGGCAACTCCGGCCCGGGTGACACCACCATCGGTGGCCCGGCCAGCGTGCCGTGGATCACGACGGTCGGCGCCAGCACGACCGATCGGACCTTCACCAACCGCGTGAAGCGGATGGGGCTCGGCCCGATCGACGGCATCAGCGTCACCGCAGGCAGCGGCGGCAAGGTGCCCTTCGTCGATGCCGCGGATCTCGGCAACGAGCTCTGCGATCCGGCGGTCACCTTCAGCGAGGACATCACGGGCAAGGCCGTGCTCTGCATGCGTGGTGCGTTCGCACGCGTCGCCAAGAGTCAGGCCGTCGCCGAGCAGGGCGGCGCCGCCATGGTGCTGTACAACCAGAACGACGCTCAGTCGCTGGTCACCGACCTGCACTTCGTGCCGTCGACGCACATCAACTACACGCAGGGCCAGCGGCTCAAGGCGTACATCGCCCGCGAGGGCGAGAACGCCTCGATCGAGCTGACCGATTCGCGTAAGCAGGTGTCGCAGGGATCGGTCATGGCGGCGTTCTCGTCGCGTGGCGAGAACCCGGCTGCTGCCGACCTCATCAAGCCCGACGTCACCGCACCCGGCGTGAACATCCTCGCCGGCCACACCCCGTTCCCGACGAGCGGCGCCCCCGGGGAGCTGTTCCAGTCGATCTCGGGGACGTCGATGTCGAGCCCTCATGTCGCAGGTCTCTTCGCGCTGCTGCGTCAGGCACACCCTGACTGGTCGGCAGCGTCCGCGAAGTCGGCGATCATGACGACCGCTCGCCAGGACGTCACCAAGGAAGACGGCACGACCGCTGCGGATCCGTTCGACATGGGCGCAGGTCATATCGACCCCGCCGGTTGGCCGGGCGCACGGAACTCGCCGTTCAACCCGGGTCTCGTCTATGACGCAGGATTCTTCGACTACCTCGGCTTCCTGTGTGATGCCGAGCCGTCGGCCCTCAACCCGACGACCTGCCCGTTCCTCGACAGCATCGGTGTTCCGACCACGGCGACGAGCCTGAACGTTCCCTCCATCGGTGCGTCGGCAGTGGCCGGCTCGATCACCGTGCAGCGCACGGTCACGTCGGTCGCCGACAAGGCCCGGAACTTCTCGGCCCAGATGGACGCGCCGGACGGCTTCATCGTCGAGGTGTCGCCGTCGTCGTTCCGTCTGGCTCCGGGTGAGTCGCAGACCTTCGAGGTCACCATCACCAACGAGTCCGCACCGGTCGGAGAGTGGGAGTTCGGCTCCCTGACGTGGCGCTCAGGCGCCTACCGGGTGACGAGCCCGATCGCCGTCAAGGCGACCGAGATCGACGCTCCGGCAGTCGTGAGCGGCGAGGGGACCGACGGCAGCGTCGAGTTCCCGGTGCAGGTCGGCTTCGCCGGCGACTACACCGCCGCGCCGCACGGCCCGTCGCCGGTGATCCCGCTCGCGGGCACGGTCGGCCAGGACCCGGACCAGACCTTCGATCCGACCGACACCGAGGGCGTCACGTCGTTCGAGGTGACCACGTCGGGTTCGGCGTTCGTGCGCTTCGCGCTCACGACCGACGACCTCGCCGATCCGAACCCGGATGTCGACATCGACCTCTTCCTGTTCAACTCCGCAGGTGAGCAGGTCGCTGCGTCGACCGCCGGTGGGACCGCCGAGTCGATCGACATCGTGCTGCCGCCTGACGACACGTGGACGCTGTTCGTCCACGGTTGGCAGACCTTCGGCGGCGATGTCGACTTCACCGTTCGAGCCTTCGACGTGCCGGCGACGCCCGGCACCGGTGCGCTCGTCGTCGACTCGGGCTCCGGTCCGGTCGGCATCGGTGACGACGTCACCGTGTCCGCCTCGTGGACTGGCCTCGACGCCGACACCGAGTACCTCGGTGCGGTGTCGCACTCCAATGCGAGCGGCCTCCTCGGCCTCACTCTGGTGGAGATCGACACCACGGCCACTCCTGAGTAGTGCGCTCTGATCGGTGAGGGGTCGGGCGCCCGGCCCCTCACCGACTGCACTCCTGTCGCACGGCGGCGTGGGCTTCGGCGCACGCCGCCGTGTCGCGTCCAGGGACGGTTCGGACGTCGATCGAGAGGCCCCGGTCGCAGGCGATGCCGAATCGGGCGCCGGCCGATCCCGTGGTCAGGACTCGAGCGGGTCCTCGGGGTTCGGGCAGTAGAAGAGCTCGCGATTGCCACCCTGGTGGTAGTGGTACGCGAAGCCTGCGTGATCGAGGACGACTCGCATGCCCGGCACGAGCGCCTGGGTATAGGCGAAGTCCTTCTGGGGGCAGCCGATCGCACCGTCGCGCCAGGTGACCTCCTCGACCGAACGCACGCCGATCTCGCTCGGCGCGACGTCGTTGCGCGCAGCGAGGTCGGCGATCGCCTGCTGAGCGAGGCGCTCCTGGGTCGTGCCGGCCTCGGGGGAGATCGTGGTTGCGACCGGCGTCGTCGTCGGCTCGGACTCGTCGGCGTCCGCCGGGGAGTCGGTCGCATCGTCCGCCGGATCGTCCGGATCGTTGGATTGATCGTTCGCCGGCGGGCCGGTCGGTGCTTCGTCGACGGACTCGTCGGCGTCGGCGTCGGCGTCGGGCTGGTCGTCGGAACCGGTCACATCGTCCTCCGCGGGATCGTTCGCCGGCGCGTCACCGGGTTCCTCGGCGCCGGGATCGGTCGTGGCGCCCCCGGTGTCGGAGCCGACCGAGGCGTCAGAACCGCACGCCGCGACGACGAATGCGGTGCCGAGCAGTGCGGTGCGGATGCGGTTCGTCGTCTTCATCGCGCTTCGAACCGTAGAGCGCGGAACGAGCAGAAGGTTGGCGCGATGGGATGATCGAGGTGCAGTGGTCTCGCTCGACTGCGTCGCCCGACGTGTCCCGCCCGGCGGCACGGGTCAGTAGCCGGGGTGGACGGCGAGGGCGCCGCCGTCGACCAGCAGATCGGTGCCGGTGACGAACGCCGACCGATCGCTTGCGAGGAACGCGATCGCCGCGGCGAGATCGCTGGGCGTGCCCATCCGCCCGAGCGGCGAGATCGTGGCGAGGTGCTCGCGGATCCCGGGCACGCGTTGTGACGCGGCCTCGATGATGCCGGTGTCGGTGGCGCCCGGGACGACCGCGTTGCAGCGGATGGCGTAGCCCCGCTGGCCGCAGTGGACCGCGACCGACCGAGTGAGCGAGCGGACGGCTCCCTTCGACGCGACGTAGGCGACGTCGCCGGGAATCGCGGTGAACGCCGTGGTGGACGCGACGTTGATGATCGAACCGGACGGGCCGCCCGGGTTCTCCCGCATCGCCCGGACGGCGTGCTGGCAGCCGAGCATCACGCCGGTGAGGTTGACGTCGAGGATCCGGTTCCACTGCTCGATGGCGACGTCTTCGATGTTCGAGCTGCCCACCATGCCGGCGTTGTTGACGACGATGTCGAGGCGTCCGTGTGCCGTGACCGTGTCGTCGACGACCGAGCGCCATGCGTCGTCGTCGGCGACATCGTGGGTCCGGAACGTCGCTCCGGCGTCGGCAGCGACTGCGCAGCCGGCGTCGACCTGCACGTCGGTCGACACGACGGTTGCCCCGTCGGCCGCGAGTTGGCGCACCGTCGCCGCGCCGATGCCCGACGCGCCGCCGGTCACGATCGCCACCTTGCCGTCGAGCTCACCCATGCCGACACACCCTGTCATCCCTCCCCACGTCCGCCGCTGCTGGAGCGGACCGGTGCGAGGGCGCACGATCGGCGGTGCCCGCCCGACCCGTGCGCGATGACGCGTCCGTCAGGTGGCCCGTCGCTCCGTCAGCACGCTGCCGTCAGGTGGTCATCGCGGTGTGGACGAGTTCCTCGATCTCGCCCGCGAGGGCCTGGCCGACGGAGGAGTCGGCCTCGACCACGAGGTAGGCGCCGTAGCCGTCGTCGAGGTCGAGCCACGGCTGTGACCCGTAGGCGCCGCCGTCGGAGATCCGACCGGTCTCACGGTCGATCCACCAGCCCATGCCGTACCCGGTTGTGGCGCCACCGGCGTTGCCGCCGTAGGCCGCAGCGACCCGGTCGGCGTGCATCGTGTCGAGCGCGGCCTGGCTGACGACCGGCCCGTTCGGGCACTCACCGCCGCGCAGGTGCAGGAGCAACAGCTCCGCGTAGTCGGGCACGGTGGAGTAGGCGCCGCCCTCCATGTGCGGGTTGGTTGCGTCGGGCAGCTGGCTCAGATCACCGTCGAAGTCGGCCGGGTACGTGAACCCGTCGCCGATCACACCCCAGTGGTTGTCGAAGCCGAATCCCTCGCTCAAGCCGCACGGCTCGACGTAGATCCGATCGATCAGCTCGTCCCAGGTCTCACCCGACACGTACTCGGCGACCGCACCGGCGACCTGCCACTGCCCGCCGCCGTATCGGAACTCGCTGTCGGGCGGGGCGACCTCGGCGTCGTCGTCGTCGGTCGTCGCGATCGTTGCGCCGCATTCCTCGAGCTGCTGCTCGCCGAAGAACTGACAGAGGTACGGGGGATAGAGCGGGTTCGGTACCAGCCCGACGAGCCCCGACGAGTTCGAGAGCATCTGCGCGACGGTGATGTCGGCGACGCCCGGGCCCCAGTCGTCGCCGACGATCTCCGGCAGCGGCGCGTCGATGTCGAGGAGGCCTTCGTCCTGGAGTCGGAGCATCACGCCGGCGACGAGCTGCTTGCTCGACGATGCGATGAACGAGGCTCGGTTCGGCTCGAACTCGCCCCAGTAGGCCTCGTGGACCACGCCGTCCTCCGCATCGACGATCGCCAGGCCGGCGCCGTTCAGCCCACGATCCTCGACGAACGCTGCAACGGTTGCGTCGATCTCGGCGAACGCAGGGTCGGAGGTGGCCGAGACGTCGGGATCGTCTGCGGTGCCGTCGGAAGCGGTGTCGTCCGCCGCGTCGTCCGAGGCGGTGTCGTCGGTTGCGTCGTCGTCTGCCGTGTCGTCGTCTGCCGTGTCGTCGTCTGCGGTGTCGTCCGGT
>JBCBDK010000212.1:0-1682 GCA_038529675.1 Actinomycetota bacterium | reverse complement strand
GTCGTCGTCTGCCGTGTCGTCGTCTGCCGTGTCGTCGTCTGCGGTGTCGTCCGGTTCGGGCTCGGGCTCGGACGCCGGCTGGGCCGCCGGTTCGCCGTCGGGCTCGTCCGAGTCGTCCACCGCAGTCACCTCGGTGGTCGGAGCTGCGGTTGCTCCTGACGCATCGTCAGCCGATGCGTCGCCGTCGCTGCCACCGCACGCGGCGAGGAGCAGCGCGGTGGTGGCGACGATGGCGGTGTGTACTCGGCGAGGTGCCCTCATCCGACCATCGTCCCATGAACTCGGTTCGGAGCCACAGCAGATCGGCGCGAGATACGGTTCGTGCGGGTGTTCCCATGCCGATGATCACCGACATCGAGGACTACTTCACCAAAGGGTGCGGCCGGTGCGAGCGCTTTGATACACCGGACTGCTCGACGCGACCATGGATCGACGGCTTGGAAGCGCTGCGCGCCATCTGCGCCGACGTCGGCCTGACCGAGACGGTGAAGTGGGCACACCCGTGCTACACCCACGCGGGACGCAACATCGCGGTGATCGGGGCGTTCCGGACCGACTTCCGGCTGAGCTTCTTCGACGCGGCGCTCATGACCGACCCCGACCAGATGCTCGAGCGGCAGGGTCCCAACACCCGCCATGCGGACACGATCCGGTTCACCGATGTCGCACAGGTCGGCGATCGCGAGCCGGTGATCCGGGCGTACCTCGCCGAGGCGATGAGGTACGCCGAGCGCGGCGTGCGCCCGCCGAAGGAGAAGGTCGAGATCGAGCTGCCCGACGAGCTGCAGGAGGCGCTGGTCGGGGACCCGGAGCTCTCGGTGGCGTTCCACTCGCTCACCCCGGGTCGCCAGCGCAGCTACGTGATCAACCTCAACGGGGCCAAGAAGCCCGAGACGCGCGGCGCCCGCATCGCGAAGTTCCGGAGCAAGATCCTCGACGGCAAAGGCGCGACCGAACGCTGACACCGAGCTCACCCTCGCCCACGCCATCTCCGATGTCCGAGGCCCGATGTCCGATGTGCGGTGTCCGATGTCCGATGTCCGATGACGATCGTGGGTCGTTGCCGGACTCGTGCGATGCTGGATTCCTCGGCCCGCGAACCGTTCCGGCCGGACCGGCGTACTGAAGCTCGAACCCGTCCCACTCATCGAGCCGCCCTGCGGCTGTCGATCCCGTCCCGGAAGGAACCCCATGACCACACGCACCATCACCCGATCGATCACCCGATCCAGCGTCACCCGCCTCGTCGCAGGCACCGCGGTCGCTGTCTTCGCGTTCAGCGCATGCGGCGACGATGACGCATCGGACGCCGACGCAAGCGACGCGCCGGAGGAGGCCGCCGAGGAGGCGTCCGACGAAGCGCCGGCGGCTGGCGGCGCGGAGATCACGATCGCCGACTTCGCATTCGGGGATCCGATCACCGTCGCAGCCGGAACCGAGGTGACGGTCTCGAACGTGGACGGTGCACCCCACTCCGTGACCGCGAGCGAAGCAGGCTTCACGTCGGGGATCCTCGACCCGGGGGCGTCGGGTTCGTTCGTGGCCCCGTCCGAGCCCGGCACCTATGCATTCGTCTGCGCCGTGCACCCCACGATGGAGGGTGAACTGATCGTCGGCTGAGCGACGCGGCAGCGTGACGCGACACGACCCTCGGCCCGGTCGGGCGCGAGGGTCGTGGCGGA
>JBCBDK010000211.1:0-6975 GCA_038529675.1 Actinomycetota bacterium | reverse complement strand
CGGTGATGAAGGGTGCTCGCCACTGGAAGATCGCGGTCTGGACCACGATCGCGACCCAGACGACCCAGAGGTGGCGGAGGTCGACCTGTGCGAGACGCTTGAGGCGCCCGCGGCGCAGCTTGACGCTCAGGAAGCCGACCACGGTGGCCACGACGACGATCATGCGGGTACCGCCTCCGTCGCCGCTGTGTTCGAGTCCGGCTGTGTCGACGACGGGCACAGGCGGACCAGGTCCTCGAAGGGAACGGGGGCGGAGAACAGGAAGCCCTGCCCGAGATCGCAGCCGTGTCGACGCAGGACGTCGGCCACCTCGGCCGACTCGACACCCTCGGCGACGACGTCGAGGCCGAGCGTGTGCGCGAGCGACACGAGCGAGCCGACGATCTGGTCGTCGGCAGCCGACGTCGCCAGGTCGGCGACGAAGGACCGATCGATCTTGATCCGGTCGACATCGTGGCGACGCAGGGTGTCGAACGATGCGTAGCCCTTGCCGAAGTCGTCGACCGCCACGGTGATCCCGTGGCTTCGCAGCTCGTCGAACGCGACGACGATCAGTTCCGGGTCCTGGGCGATGGCGGCCTCGGTGACCTCGATCTCGAGGTGGCTGCTCGGGATGCCGTGTTGATGGAGCGCGTCGATGACGTTGCGCACGAAGCCGCGGTTCTCGAGGTTCCGTGCGGAGACGTTGATCGAGATGCCGATCTCGTGGCCGTCCCGGTGCAGCGCGGCCAGGTCGCGCAGCGAGCGATCGACCACGAAGCCGGTGATCGGTTCGATCAGGTCGGTGTGCTCGGCGAGGGCGATGAACTGATCGGGCATGATCCGTCCGTGGATCGGATGGTCCCAGCGGAGCAGTGCTTCGGCGGCGACGACACATCCGCTCGCGAGGTCGACCTGCGGCTGGTAGGCGAGGTGGAACTGGCCCTCCTCGAGTGCCTCGGCCACATCGGCCAGCAGTGTCATGCGGCCACGCTCCACCTGCTTGCCGATCGCGTGGTATTCCTCCACGCCCGATCGGTTGCGCTTCGCGCGGTACATCGCGACGTCGGCCGCATGCATCAGATCGCTCGCCGTCTCGCCGTGGGATGCGGCGTGGGCGACGCCGATGCTCGACCCGGCCGAGAGCGGGAACCCGTCGACGATGAGCGGCTCGCTCAGCGCTGCGTGGAGCTGCCGTGCGCAGTCCATCGCGCTGGTCGGCGCGTCGGGGAGGAGCACGGCGAACTCGTCGCCGCCGAGGCGGGCGACGGTCGCATGGCGGGGGAGGGACTCGACGAGGCGGGCGGCGAACTCCTGGAGCACGAGGTCACCCGTACGGTGCCCGAGTCGATCGTTGACCTCCTTGAAGCGGTCGAGATCGAGGATGAACACCGATGCGTCGGCCGCGTTGCCTGACGGACCGTTCGCGGCGAGGTGCTGCCCGATCGCCTCGTTGAAGGCCCGCCGGTTGACGAGTTGGGTCAGTGCGTCGTGGTTGGCCTCGTGGGCGCGGCTGAGCGCGTCCTGGGCGGTCTGGTACACGAAGAATGTCGCCGTGCCCATCAGCGGCAGCAGGAGCAGGTTGTTCTGCGCCGTGATCAGGAAGATCGGGGCGATCGCGAGCATCGCTGCGTCAGCGGTCATCGACAGCAGGAACGTGCTGCGCATCATCGTCCAGAACCCGGACCCCTCGATCCAGGCGAGGAGCCGGCAGATGATGATGCCGTTCGTCGAGAAGACGACGACGCCGCTGACGATGATCGCGAGCGCGACGTCCGAGCCGACCGGCCCGCCATCGAACACCGGGCCGTGGACGCCGAACGCGAACAGCACGAGTGCACCCAGGGCGAGCGACAGCCCGATCTGGGTGGTGTTGAAGAGTGCCTTGATCGCCGGCTTCCGGGCGATCACGTCGGCGAGGACGGTGACCACCGCTGAGAGGAGCAGCGTCACCGTCGGCGAGCCGAGCAACATCAGGGTGAACGTGAACGCCCAACTGGGCGTGACCGAGGAGCGGGCGTGCTTCAACAACGGCGTGGAGCGGATCTCGGTCACGACCAGGAGCACGGCGACGATCGCGAAGACCGCGCCGTTGCCGATCTCGATGCCGCGGCCGAGCTCGATCGACGCGACGAGCGTCGACGCGGCGACGCAGGCGACAGCGACCGCGACGATGAAGGCGTCGACTCGCCGGCCGAGGCCCGAGACGGACCTGCCAGCGGAGGATGGTGGGGGTGAACCGGTCATGGTGCGGAGGGTGGGGGGTCGCGTGGTGCGAGGATTCGAGCTCGAGCGGCGAAGCGGCGATCTCGGCGGCAGCCGTTCGTGACGGCAGTCCCGTGGCCACCCGCAGGAGCGGGCAGCCACGGGTGAGCGGTCAGGTCAGTACCACTTCCAGGGCGCACCCGTCGCAGCGATCAACGCCACGACGGTGCCCGCGGCGGCTGCGGCGCGGTACGCCGGGGCCTGGGCCCGCCACTTGATACCTGCCATCTTCTTGCTCATCTGAGCTCCTTTCCTTCCGGAACGACCGGTCGAGGCCGTTCACAGAGGGGATCGGAGGAGTTGCCAGCGCCGATGACTCAAGATGTCGGCAAGATGTGCCGTTCGCGACGGCACAACGGCGGTGATGGGATCATCGCCGGAACTTCCCGGTCAAACTTGCTAGGAATTGGGGGGTGAGCGCCGGCCACGAACCACCCGGCGACGCCGACGCACACGAGCCGGCCGGAACCGACGGGATGGCCGCAGCCAGCGAGCGCAGCGACACGGACGCGGCCAGGGGGTCCGGCGAGACCGGCGAGAACGACGAGACGGCGGTCATGGAGCGAGGGACCCAGCCGACCGGCCTCCCGACCGGTGAGTTGCCGGCGGTGGAGACATCTGGCTCGGGCAAGAAGCCCTGGATCCGTCCGACGAAGTTCGGCATACGGATGGCGCTGTTCGCGCTCGTCTTGTGGTTCGCCGTCGGCCTGCGCGAGGAGTTCACCGACGCGGCTCGAGGGCTCAGCGACGTCAATCCGGCGCTGCTCGCGCTCGGCTTCGGGCTAGAGCTCCTCGCGCTGTTCTGTTACTCGCTGCTCACGCGCGCGGCGCTCGGCGACGCCGCGACGCCGCTGTCGTCGATGCGGCTGTTCCGCATCCAGCTCTCGACCAAGGCGCTGACGAACGTGGTACCGGGTGGCAACGCCGCAGGGTCGGCGCTCGGCTACCGCCTGCTGACCCTCTCGGGGACCCGCGGCCCCGACGCCGGCTTCGCGCTGGCGACAGCGGGGATCGGGTCGGCCGTGGTCCTCAACCTGGTCTTCTGGCTCGGGCTGATCATCTCGGTGCCGCGTCGCGGCGTCAACGCGGCATACGGCACGGCGGCGCTCGCCGGGATCATCGTCATCGGGATCGCTGCGTTCCTCGTCATCGGGATCATGGAGGGCCAGGGGCGCGCCGAGCAGGCGATCCGCTGGATCGCGCGACGCCTCCGCGTCGACGAGGATCGGTGGGCGAAGGCGCTCCACCGGGTCGGCGAGCGCCTCGAGGATCTGGTGAGCGACCGCGACATGTTGCGGCGCGTCGTGTTCTTCGCGCTCGCCAACTGGCTGATCGACGCAGCAGCGCTCTGGGTGTTCCTCCGAGCGTTCGGTGGCTCCCTCGACGTCGACGCACTGATCGTCGCGTTCGGCTTCGCGAACCTGCTCGCCGCCGTCCCGATCACGCCGGGGGGCCTCGGCTACGTCGACATCGCCTACGTCACGCTGCTCGTCGGCTTCGGTCTGACCCGCAACGTGTCGACGCTCGGCGTCGCCGCGTACCGGTTCGCCCAGTTCTTCTTCCCGATCTTCCTGGGAGGCCTCGCGTACCTGTCGCTCCGCGTCGGGCCGTGGAAGATCGAGAAGCGCGACCGGCTCGCACGGCTGCGCGAACTCGCTCGGACCGAGGCAGCGAAGGGCGAGACGAAGATCGACTTCGCGTTGCGGTGGGGTCGGCGCGAGCCGATCCCCGATGTCATCGAGGCGACCGAGGGCGTCGACTTCCCGGACGACCACGTCGAACTCGATGCCGACGACCTGCACGAACTCCTCAACGACGCCGCAGCGTCGGCGGACGGTGGCGCCGCTTCGACCGGGACGTCGCCCGGGTCCGGTGAGGACTCGACGGGTGGGTTCCCGCCGCCCGACGGACCGCGTCACTGACCATCGTCGGTCCAGCGAGGACGATCGCGTCGGCGGGCCGCGCCGGAACTACCGTGCCGGTCGTGAGCGACGAATCGACCACCCACGAGCGGCCGTTCGGCCGGTATCTGGAGGACTTCCGGCCTGGGGACATCCTCCGACACTGGCCGGGCAAGACCATCACCGAGTACGACGATCATCTCTTCTGCATGATCACGATGAACCATCATCCCCTCCACACCAACGACTGGTTCGCCGCCGAGTCCGTCCAGGGACGCAACGTCGTGGTCGGCAACCTCGTGTACTCGTTGGTGCTGGGCATGAGCGTGCCCGACGTGTCGGGCGCAGCGATCGCCAATCTCGAGGTCGAGACCCTGCAGCACAAGTTCCCGACGTTTCACGGCGACACGATCCACGCCGAAACGCGGGTGTTGGCCGTGAAGGAGTCGTCGTCGAAGCCGGACCGCGGCGTGGTGACCGTTGAGACGAAGGGCTTCAACCAGGACGGCAAGGAAGTCTGCTACTTCAAACGCAAGGTGCTGATCTGGAAGCGTGAGCACGCGCCGGGACGCGCGCGGCCCTACGACGGCGTGGACGTCTGGGCCGACTGATGCGGCTGTGACCGCCGACCCAGCGGTGGGTGCCGGGCTCCGGTCGCATCCGCCGCTCGATGCCGGCGCGGTACTCGCGTGGGGCGTGCCGCAGCTGCGCGACCTGCCGTGGCGACGGACACGTGACCCGTGGGCGATCCTCGTCGCCGAGGTGATGCTCCAACAGACGCAGGTGCCGCGCGTCGTCCCGAAGTGGGAGGCGTTCCTCGAGCGGTTCCCGACGCCGGCCGCGTGCGCACCCGTCGGACTGGGTGACGTGCTGCGGCTGTGGCAGGGGCTCGGCTATCCGCGACGTGCGCGGAACCTCCACGCCACGGCACGGGTGGTGGTCGCCGAGCACGACGGCTCGCTGCCCGACGACCTCGACGCACTGCTCGCGTTGCCGGGCGTCGGGCCGTACACGGCGCGTGCCGTCCTCGCGTTCGCCTTCGAACGCGACGTCGCCGTCGTCGACACGAACATCGCCCGCATCCTCGCCCGGACGGCAGGGGAACGGTTGACGCCGAAGCGAGCCCAGGCCCGGGCGGACGACGCCGTACCCGATGGCGAGGGCTGGACCTGGAATCAGGTCATCATGGACCTCGGTGCACTGCGCTGCCGGCCGACGCCGAACTGCGACGACTGTCCGCTCGCCCCGAGCTGCTCGTGGCACGCCGCAGGCCACCTCGATCCGGATCCGGCGACGGGATCGGCGGGCGTCAGTACGACGCAAGCACCGTTCGAGGGCAGCGACCGCCAGGCTCGGGGCCGGGTGCTCGCAGCACTCGGATCCGGGCCGGCGCCGACGGCAGACTTCGACCCACGGATCGTCCGTGGTCTCGTCGACGACGGCTTGATCGAGCAGCTCGGCGACGCCATCCGACTCCCCGCCTGACGCCACCCTCGGCGTCGGCTCGAGCCGGCGTGACGGACCCGGTGCCGGACGGGTGGCGGAACCACGGGTCGGCGCGTGACGGTCGGCCGCTGATTCTGTTGGAGTCCGGTGGCTGGCGTGCCGAAGGTACATCGATGGGTCTCTCGTCCACCACCGCGCCGTCGACGCAGGTCTTCCGCGCGCGCATCGCCCGGGCTGTGGCGACGTGTGCCCTGATCCTGACGCTGCCGCTGGCGGTTGCGAGTGCGGTCGAGGGGCGGGCCCCGCTCGTGGTCGTCGCGATCGCGGTGCAGATGTCGCTGGCCGTCCTCGCGCTCCGAGCCCATCGGGGCATGGTGGTGTCGAACCCGGCCGCTGCGTCGCTCGCCCTGCCCTTGCTGGCGTTGGCGTCGATGTCGATCGCCGCCGAGGGGTTCGCCGGAATCATCTGGTGTTTTCCGATCGTCGTGGTCTCGTTCCTCGTCCTGCCGACGCCCCACGCGGCCGCGACCACCGCCGTGTTGATCCTGATCACCGTCAAGGACATGGTCGAGGTCGCCGGCGCAGGCCTCACCGCGCAGATCGTCATGGCACTCGGCGCGACTGCGGCCTGCGTGGCATTGGCGATGAACGTGATCGGCGCCCAGCATCGGACGTTGCGGCGGCTGGCGACGACCGATCCGCTGACCGGCTTGCGGAACCGGAGTGAACTCGCGCCGCTCACGACGGCTGCGGTCTCCGGAATTCGTGAGGGGCGGCCGTCGTCGTTGCTCGTCCTCGATGTCGACCACTTCCAGCGGATCAACGAGGCCCATGGCCATCGGGTCGGCGACGACGTGCTCCGCGCACTCGCACGATCGCTCCGCGATCAGGTGCGCGACGACGACGTGATCATCCGCCTCGACGGTGAGGAACTGGCCGTCGGGATGCTCGACACCGCGCTGCCCGACGCCCGTCGTCGAGCGGAGGCGATCCGCGCCGTCGTCGAGGCCGACCTGGCGTACGCGGTGGCAGCCCGATCCGAGGTCGAGCTGGCGTCGGTCACGGTCAGCGTGGGCGTCGCAGCTGCCGAGATGGACGACGACAGTGCGTCGTGGCTCCATCGGGCCGACGCGGCGCTACGAACGGCCAAGCGCGCCGGCCGGAACCGCGTCGTCGTCGGCTGAGGCCGCGCGGCGTGGCGCCGTTCGGCCTCGATGAGTCAGCCCCGACGACCGGCCCGTACCAGTCCGCGGGTCACGTCGCTCGGATTACCAGTCGGTAACTTCGCCTCCGTATCATCGGTGGCGATGCGACCTCCGAAGGACTTCTTCCGCCCGCTCGCCGTCGGCGCTCCCGCACCGGTCACGGAGATCCCGTTTCCGCC
>JBCBDK010000210.1:0-6987 GCA_038529675.1 Actinomycetota bacterium | reverse complement strand
CGACTCGACGAGCTGGTCGCAACGATCGAGTCGGGCGGCGGCACCGCCGTCGGCGTCGAGATGGACATGACCGACACGTCATCGATCATCGAGGGCTTCGCCGAGGCGGAGTCGGCGTTCGGCACGATCACGATCCTCGTCAACAACGCCGGGGTGCCCGACGCGCAGCGAGCGCACAAGATATCGATCGAGTTGATCGACACCGTCTTCGACACGAATCTGCGCGGGCCGTTCGTGCTGTCGGCCGAGCATGCGCGTCGGCTCATTCAAGCCGGCCGGCCGGGCCGTCAGGTCAACGTGTCGTCGATGACCGGCTACCACTACGACGGCCATGGTGCGGCCCTGTACTCGATCACGAAGGCGGGCATCGCCCGGATGACCGAGGCGCTCGCCGTCGAGTGGTCGCGCCACCACATCAACGTCAACGGCATCGCGCCCGGCGCGTTCCGTTCCGAGATGATGGACGGAATGATCGAGCGCATCGGCGACTTCTCGGGTCACCTGCCTCGCAAGCGGTTGGGTGAACCGGCGCAACTCGACTCGACGCTGCTCTATCTCTGCTCGCCGGCGTCGGACGCCGTCACGGGCACGGTCATCAAAGTCGATGACGGGCAGGGGCCGCGGTAGACGGGAGCTCGACGAGCCCGAGCGTCGCGGCGTCCCCGCCGGTGACGCGCCATGTGGGAGGCGTTCGAGCGTGTTGTCGGTGACCGGCCGGCGAGCGGATCGCGTCGCCATCATCGGGTCTCTCTGGAAGCCCTCAAGTCGAGGCGCCGAGGCGCCGACAACAACGTCGAGCGCACTGCGCCATTCGACCGACTGAGCCTGCACGAACCTCTTGGAGTTGCCGTGACGATGAACGAGACCACCACGACCGGGGAACTCGGCGCCATCGGGGACGTCCCCGAGCAGCCGACGTCGTCCTCGGGGATCTCTGCGCCGGCGTCGACGTCCTCCGAGACCGACCTCGCGCCGGATCGCGTGGCCGAACTCGGCCGCTCGGCCGTGTTGACCGACGCGTCCGTCAGCGACCTCGTCCCGACCGGTTCACCGTCGACGGCTGCCCCGAGCCCCGCTGCTGCCCAGCGCACCCGCGACGAGGAACTGGAGGCCAAGCTCGAGGCGATCGCTGCGCTGGTCGCCCCCAGCCGTTCGAGTGAGGACGACACGCCGGCAACGGGTGCGTCCGCACCGTCGACGACCGGGAAGACCGCCTCGACCCGAAAGTCGCGCAAGTCGCGCACGTCTGCGAAGGCGGGCAAGCCCGCGAAGGCCGCCACGACCGCCTCGACCCGAAGGGCCGGCAAGGCGGTGAGGTCCGCCAAGGGCGCAACGCCTGCGAGGGCTGGCGCGTCTGCGAAGTCCGCCAAGGCCCAGAAGGCTGCGAAGTCCGCCAAGGCTGCAACGCCTGCGAGGGCCGGCACGACCTCAGCTCCGACAGCGGCTGCGGCCGAGCGGCCGAAGCAGCACACGCCGCCGAAGGGAGCGACGCCGCCGAAGGGAGCCAGGTCGTCGAAGGCCCGCAAGTCGAACAGGAGAGGTGCCGCTGCCGCCGGGTCGCGCCGCCGGGGCGTGTCCATGACCGTGGCGGTCGTGCTGGCCTCGGTCGCCGTGCTCCTCGGGGTCCTGCTCGTTGCGTCCGGCAGCGCCGCGAGCGATGCCCGCGCCGAGCGTGACGTCGCCCGCGCCGAGGCCGCTGCCGCGACCGAACTCGCGTCGGCCAGGGACGCTCGCGTTGCGGAGCTCGACGCCGAGGTCGCCGCCGCCACCGACGAAGTCGCGTCGCTCCGCCAGCAGCTCGCCGACGCTCGTTCCGACGGCGACGCGCCGGCCGATGCAGTCGACACCGATGCTCCGGGCACCGCCGAGGTCGATCTCGCAGCGACCCGCGAACTCCTGGCCGCGGAGACGGCCGAGGTCGAGCGGCTCCAGGCGCTCGTCACCGAGCTCGAGCAGCGTGTGGCTGCGCTCGTCGCCGCCGGCGACGGCGATGGCGACGTCCGTGCGTCGCTGCTCATCGACGACGACTTCGCCCGTCTGCTCGGCGAGTTCGTCGCCTCGGCCGACGGCCTGCGGATCCAACCCCAGGACACTCGCTGCCTCGGTCGCTTCGTCATCGACGAGATCGGTCTGTCGGGCATCGGTGCCGGGCTGCACACCGGTCGCACGACCGCCGCGAACGACGCTGTGGTGAACGCGATGGTCGCGGCCGGTAGCGCCTGCGACATCGACCTCAGCCTCGTCTTCTCCCAGTGACCGGACGCCCGCACGGCTGACGAACGTCGCCAGCTCGGCGGCGGACGTCAGAACCTGAGCACGGGCTTGACCACGCTGCCGTCGGCGCTCGCCGCCTCGGCGGCGTTGATCTCGGCGAGCGGGAACTCCTCGATCAGCTCGTGGTACGGAAACTCCCCCTCGGCGTTGAGCCGGGCGAGTTCGGGGATGAAGTCCTCGGGCCGTGAGTCGCCCTCCATCACGCCGGTGAGCGTACGTCCGCGGACGAGTGCCGGCATCTCGAGGGTCAGCTCGCCGAACCCGACGCCTGCGATGCCGAGGGTCCCCAGGTTGTTGAGCGAGTCGAACACGGCCTTGACGACCTGCTCGTTGCCGGTCGTGTCGAAGGCGAACTCGGCCCCGACTCCGCCGGTCGACTCGACGATCGCGCCGGCGAGTTCGTCAGGTGCGACCGCAAGCGTGGTGGTGGCGCCGTAGCGCGCCGCGAGCTCGAGTCGGTTGACATGGCGATCGATGGCGATGATCTGCTCGGCGCCGATCACCTTCGCGGCCATCACCGCAGCGAGGCCCAACGCTCCTGCGCCCGCCACGACCACGGTCGAACCCGGCGTGACCTCGAGCGTGTTCATGATCGCCCCGGCACCGGTCTGGATGCCGCATCCGAGCGGCCCGAGCCTGGCGAGGTCGAGGTCGGGGTCGACCCGCACGACCGACCGTCGCGACACGACCGAGTGCTGTGCGAACGACGACTGCCCGAAGAAGTGTGAGCCGACGCGATCACCCCGGGCGTCGGAGAACGCTGCCGATCCGTCGGCGCGGCCGTGGTTCATGTTGTGCTGGTGGAAGTCGAAGCAGTACGGGAGCTGGCCCCGTTCGCAGGCGAGGCAGTTGCCGCACGAGTTGAACGAGAGGACGACGTGATCGCCCTCCATGAGGTCGTCCACGTCTGCGCCGACGGCCTCGACGACCCCGGCACCCTCGTGGCCGAACACCTGTGGGCCGGCGAAGAACTCGGGCGGCAGCTCCCGAGACAGGAGGTCGGTGTGGCACATGCCGGTCGCGACCATCCGGACGATGACCTCATCCGGACGCGGATCGTCGACCTCGAGTTGCTCGACGCTGAACTCGCCCTGGCCCGATCGCAACACCGCTGCGGTGGTCAACATGCCCGGATCGTAGGAATCGACGGCGGTACCGTCCGACTCGGAGGAGTCGACCGCAGCACGTCCGACTCGGAGGAGTCGACCGCAGCACGTCCGACTCGTGAGGGTTGGGCGGTCGTCGCGATGATGCCGGACACGCCGGAGCGATCGCAGAGGAGTGCACATGCCGGGACCCGCCATGACCATCGCCGACCACGACGTCGGCTTGCCGACCGGTATCGACGAGGTGACCCCCGACTGGTTGACATCGGTGCTGCGTTCGAGCGGCGTGCTGGGGACCGACGAGTCGGTGGCGACGGTCGAGACCGAGCCGTTCGCGGTGGGTGTCGGGCTGCTGTCTCAACTCCACCGTGCCCACCTGTCGTACGGGGACGGCGTGGAGGGTCCGACCACGTTGATCGTCAAGTTCCCGATCGACATCCCGCACCAGCGAGCGATCGCGGATGCGTTCAACGTCTACGGGCGAGAGGTCAAGGCGTACCGGGAGATCGCATCGCACTCGCCGATCCTCACCCCGACGGTGCATGCCGCGATCCACGACGCCGAGGCATCGCACTGCTGCATCGTGATGGAGGATCTGACCGGACACACGCAGGTCGATACCGAGGCGGGGGCCTCGTGGGAGCAAGCGTGTGCGGCGATCGACGCACTGGCGGCGTTCCACGCGCGGTGGCACGAGCACCCCGACCTCGGGGAGCTGGCGGAGACGTTCTTCGATCACGGTGATCCGATGTTCCTCGGCGCGCTCCCGCCGGTCTACGAGGCGGGGTGGCCCCGGACGAAAGAGCTCGCCGCCGACCTCCTGACCGACGAGGTGATCGCATTCGGCGACCGCTGGGCCGAACACCTGCCGACGATGTTGCAGCGCTCGTCGACGCCGAAGACGATCCTGCACAACGACTGGCGGTCGGACAACATGTTCCACGCCGACGACGGCACACCCATCGTCTTCGACTTCCAGATCACCGGCGTCGGCAACGGCGCGTTCGACCTGGCCTACTACCTGTCGCAGTCGCTCGAGCGCGCCACGATTCGGGGCCGTCGGCCCGACCTCGTGCACCGCTATGTCGAGCGTTTGGCCACCCACGGGATCGAGCGGGACGCCGAGGCGGTGCTCGACGACGTCCGGGTGATCACGGCGTTCTGCATCATGTACGGCTTCGCGTCGTTCCCCGAGTACGAAGCGCTGCCCGACGAGGGCAAGGCGATGACCCGCCAACTGCTGCGTCGGTGCGTGGAGGCCATCGAGGATCTCGACGCACTGGCTGCGATCGAGCGCGCCGCACCGTCCGCTGGTCACTGATGCCGGCCTCGGCGCGGCTCACGGACCCGACGCGAAGCGGACGGCATCGAGCAGCTGATCGACGCTGGGGCGATCGTCGGGACCCTCGCTCCAGAAGCCCCATGCGAGTCGTCCGTCCGGGCCGATGACGAAGTCACCACCGAGCTGACGCGTGTCTTCGCTCGGCCGACGAAGTGCACTGCGTCCGTCTCGCCGGAGAATCTGCGCGTACCGGCGGAGCGTGCCGATGCTCCAGACACGAGCGGTCGACGCCCGACCGAGCCCGTAGGCGTGGTAGGTCGAGCGGTCGGGGTCGAGCAGGATCGGGAACGGAAGGTCGTGTTCGCCCCGGTACGAGACGAGCTGCTCCGTCTGTGTGAACGTGATCAGCGCGATCGCGACGTCGGTGTCGAACTCGTCGAGGCGGTCGCGCACGGCGACTGCGTGATCCGCGCAGGGCAGTCAATGGATGTGACGGTGGAAGATCGCGATGACCGTGCGGCCACGGTGGTCGGCGAGCCGCCATCGGCCACCGGTGTCGGTAGGCAGATCGACGTCGGGTGCCGCAGCCCCGACGGTGGGCCGGATCGCTCCACCTGCTGAGCTCGCTCCGAACACCACCTCCGCAAGGTACCCACCGCGCCGGGCCGAGACGTGACCATACTGAGATGGTGAACAGCGAGACGGCGAACGCCTCCCGGGATGAACGCGCAGCAGCAAACTTCGTCCGTGACCTCGTCGCTGCGGACAACGAAGCGGGCACCTTCGGCGGACGCGTCCAGACCCGGTTCCCGCCGGAACCGAACGGGTTCCTGCACGTCGGCCACGGCAAGGCGATCTCGGTCGACTTCGGCCTCGCGGCCGAGTTCGACGGCGTGTGCAACCTGCGCTTCGACGACACCAACCCGGACACGGAGGAGACCGAGTACGTCGACGCGATCGTCGATGATCTCGCCTGGCTGGGCTACGCCGTCGAGCGTCCGCTGTTCGCCAGCGACTACTTCCAGCAGTTGCACGACTGGGCGGTGCTGTTGATCGACCACGGGTTCGCCTACGTCGACGAGCAGGACGGCGACACGATCTCCGCGCAGCGTGGTGGCTACGGGCGGCCGGGGGTCGAGAGCCCGTTCCGGGAGCGGCCGATCGAGGAGAGCCGTGCGCTGTTCGCCGGGATGGTCGCCGGCGAGGTCGACGAGGGCGCCATGGTGCTTCGGGCCAAGATCGACATGCAGCACGAGAACATGCAGCTGCGCGATCCGATCATGTACCGGGTCCGCCACGCCTCCCACCACCGGACCGGCGACACGTGGCACGTGTACCCGACCTACGACTGGGCGCACGGGCAGAGCGACGCGATCGAAGGCGTCACGCATTCGCTCTGCACGCTCGAGTTCCAGGACAACCGCGCCCTCTACGACTGGTACCTCGACACGATCCGTGCGGTCTCGCCCGACGGGTTGCCGTTCGACCAGCCACGTCAAACCGAGTTCGCCCGGCTCGAGCTCACCCACACGATCACCTCCAAGCGGAAGCTGAAGCAGCTGGTCGACGACGGCACGGTCGACGGGTGGGACGACCCGCGCATGCCGACGTTGCGCGGGCTTCGTCGGCGCGGGTATCCGCCCGAGGCGATCCGTGCGTTCTTCGACTTCATCGGTGTCGCCAAGACCAACAGTCGCAACGAGATCGAACTGCTCGAGTCGTTCGTCCGTCGCCACCTCAACGCGGTGTCGCTGCGTCGGATGGCTGTGCTCCGCCCGTTGGAGGTCGTCATCACGAACTGGCCGGAGCGCCAGGTCGAGGAGATGGAACTCGTCAACAACCCGGAGAACGAGGCCGACGGGACCCGACTCGTTCCGTTCACGGGGCGATTCTGGATCGAGCATGACGACTTCCGCGCCGAGCCGCCGCCCAAGTACTACCGCTTGACGCCGGGGCGCGAAGTTCGGTTGCGCGGTGCGTACTTCGTCACGTGTACCGGCTTCGAGACCGACGATGACGGCGCGGTGACGAGGGTGCTCGTCGAGTACGACTCCGAGACGAAGGGCGGCAACGCACCCGACGGTCGGCGGGTGAAGTCGACGATGCACTGGGTGTCAGCGGAGCACGCCGTCGACGCTCGCGTCGCGCTGTACGAGCGACTGTTCACGACTGAGGTGCCCGGAAGCGAGACGGGCGAAGTGCTGGACGACCTCGATCCGAACTCGCGTGAGCTGCTCACCGAGTGCAAGGTCGAGGGTGCACTCGTTGACACGCCGCCCGGCACGGTCGTCCAGTTCGAGCGTCTCGGCTACTTCGCCCACGACG
>JBCBDK010000209.1:0-6989 GCA_038529675.1 Actinomycetota bacterium | reverse complement strand
CCGCGTCGTCCGCATCCCCGGCCGCTGACTCGCCGCCGTCCACGAAGCCGTTCGCAAGATGGTCGAGTCGGCTCGTCACCCAGAACAGTGGTGCGTTCCAGTTGATGGCCACCTCGTTGGTCGAGTACGAGGCCACGTCATCGATGTACCGGAAGGCGAGCGGCAGATCGCCGACGAGTTCGAGTGCCGCAGGATCTGCCGGCTCGGCGTTGACACCGCCCGCCACGACGCCAGGGGGCGGCGCCGGGAAGTCGTCGGTGTTCGCCCAGAAGCGATGGTGAACGTGCTCGGGCGTGACCGCGCCATAGCCGGTGACGAAGCTGCGGTTCAGTGCGTTGCGGCCGAGGACGTAGTCGGTGGCCTCGATCATCGCGTCGCGATACTCGTTGTCGCCGGTCAATGCGTGGGCCGTGCCGAGCATCAGTGCGTTGTTCAACACGGCCGAGTTCGATCCCCAGTCCAACCGCAGCAGCGGGACTCGGTAGGCGTTGCCGTCGCGACGCATCGCGGCCAGCACCCAGTCAGCCCCGTCCACGACCTCGGCCCGCGCCCGTTCGAGCATCTCCGCGTCGGCAGCGTCGGGGTTGGCGACGACCGACAGCGGTGCCAGCGCCTGAACCTCACCCCACCACATCGGCGCGGACGCCGACGGGACGTCGAGGTAGCTGATCCGTTCCGCTGCTGCAGCGCGGTACGACTCGTCGCCGGTCGTGAGGTACAGCTCGGTGGCAGCCCAGGCGAACTCGTCGTCGGGCTCGAGGTCGTCGTACGGTCCGCCGCCGGCACCGGGCACGTGGCCGGTGAACTCGTCGGGGTCGGCGAGCGCTGCGACCCACATTCGCTCGGCGGCGGCCAGGCACCGGTCGGCGAACTCGTCGTCGAGGCCGCGCCAAACACGAGCGCACTGAGCGCCGATCGCTGCCGCCCCGAGCGTGGCCTGGGTCGAGGGAGGCATCAGCGAGCGGGCGACCTCCGACTCGGTCGCGGGCATGAGTGGCAGCGGCTCCCACTCATGGTCATGCAGCTTGTGATGGACCATCCCGGCCTGCGGCTCGCCCGCCGGGACCTCCATCGCCAGCATCCACTCGATCTCCCAGCGGGCCTCGTCGAGCAGGTCGGGGGTTCCGTTGCCCGACTCGGGAAGGCCGGCCTGATCGTCGAACGCGTCGGGGGCGGACTCGTACGCATTGAGCAGCGTCCACGTGCTGATCGCCGCTGGCACGACGTACTTGCCGTAGTCACCGGCGTCGTACCAGCCGCCGGCGGCGTCGAGTTCGTAGTCGCAGCCGTCCCAGGTGTCGCCGAGTTGGTCGGTGCCGACGAAGCAGGTGACACCGTCGTCGGACAGGTGGCCCGCAGCGCGGGCGAAGTCGTCACCGGCGAACTCGGGGAGCAGCTCGATGCCCGATCGCGAGCGGTAGAAGAACTTGAACGCATCATCGGCGAGTTCGGCGTACACGTCGTCGCGGATCGAGAAGGGATGACTTCGCTCACCGCCGACGCGCAACCGGAAGTCGTCACCGGTCGCTGCCACGTCGGAGAAGTCGACGCGATGCACCTGGTCGGTCGCCCAGTTGTCGGTGCCGACGAACTCGGTGTCGCCGCTGGCGACGATCACGCCGTCAGGATCGAGCAGTGACCACGGCAGCGGTGTACGACCGTCGCGCGCGAAGAGTGCGACCTTCGGGCCGTCGGGGAGGTAGCCGACCTGGTTGACGTTGATGCCGGTTCGCACGTCGGCCGTCGGTTCGGCGACCTCCCGCGGCGCGACCTCCGGGGCGTCGGTGATCGAGACGTCCCACAGCACCGCTGTCCCGAAGACGCTCGGGTTCTCGTAGCTGCGGTCGGTGGCGTCGGCGACGCTCCAGATCAACTTCGTGTCGCGGTCGCCTCCGGTCGACCCGTTGGCGTGGACCTGGAAGCCGAGATTGAGACCGTGTTCGGCAGTGACGGTGTCGGGCAACCCGATCGTCGCCTCCACGCCCCAGCCGTCGTCGGTGGCGAACACGAAGCCCTCGACGTCGGCGCGTCCGGCGTTCACGCCGGTCAGCGTGAGCTCGGTCGGGTCGTCGTTGCCGAGGTCGACCGGCGAGAAGTTGATCTGGGTGATCGCTGGCGCGTACGACGGAGTGTCGAGCTCGCCGCTGGCATTGACGTAGAACTCGATCGAGTCCTCGTTCCAGTAGTCGGTGCCGTGCTGCCCGGCCACCAGCGTCGTGTCGGGCACGGTGGCGAACACGTACAGCGTGCTGCCCTGCGCAGCAACGGACCACGTGAGCGAACCGGTCTGAGCCGGGTCGGGTGAGGGTAGCGGTCCCTCGGTCGTGGTGACCGCCGGGAGGTCGGCCCAATCGTCGAGCGAGCCGTCGAGGACCAGGCCGAGTCCGGCCGGATCGGGGGAGTACGGGACGAACACGTGGCCGCCAGGAGCACCTTCCAGCTCGTCGAACGGCAGTGCCGTTTGCGCCGACACGGGGTCGGCGATCGGCACGGTCATCGCGATGAGCGCAGCGGTGATCGAGGCGCTGACGGTGAGAGAACTACAGCGCACCTACACGAAGGTAGTGCCCACGCTGGTCAGTTGCCGTCGAACAACTTGGCGAGGAACTCGTCTCGGTTGGCGAGGAAGTCGGCCGTGACGGTGACGGCGTCGAGCTCGCTCCAGTCGACCTCGGTCGGCGGAAGAACATGACCGCCCGGTGGAAGCGCATCGACCGTTCCGAATCGATGAGGGCGCCGATCGCGGGGATGTCGTACGGGTGGCGCTCTGCGTCGTCCGGTCGGCTGATCCGGAGCGACTTCAGGAACGGCACCGGCCAGTGGCGCGCGGTCAGGCGTTGACGCTGCGGCGGCCGGTGAATGCGATGAACTGATCGATCGCGTTGGCCGACTGCGTTTCGACCGCAGCGTCGAACCGGCCCGGTGCCCGCATCATCACCTCCATCGGCTTCATCGTCTCGAGCGCGGCCGTCGCCGTCGCCTCGTCGATCCCGGGTTCGATGCCGACGGCGTCGGCGATGTCCCAGGCATGGGTGAGCGAGTCCACGCCCATGATCTGCAGGAAGTTGTCGAGCGGCATGCCGAACGGGGTGTCGTGCTGGAGTGCTCCGGGCCGATCGAGCGCTGCGATCGCGCCGTCGACCGCCCGGGTGACCGTGGCGGCCGGATCGTCGCCCGCTCGCTCGGCCTCGGGCATCTCGGCGGCCATCTCGCCGCCCCCGGCGAAGTTGGCGACCGTCTCCAGACCCCAGGTGATGTGACCTGCGACCTGCTTCGCCGACCAGCCCTCGCAGCACGACGTGCTGTCCCACGCATCGGCGGGGACGCGATTGACGACGTTGCGCAGCATGGACGCACCCTTGATGAAGTTCTGCAGGTTCTCGCTCATGCGCCGCACGGTAGTCGCACGGCCCCAACCGATTGTTCGTGGCGTCGAACCCGCCAGTAGCGTGCGGCGTATATGACGATGACCCCCGAAGTCAGCACCGCCGAGCCGCGCTTCGAGAGCGTGCAGCAGGTTCGTGAGCGGCTGGCGGACGTGAACTACCTGGCTGACGAGGGCATCGCCGGCGTCGCCTACCTGGCCGACCGCCTCCAGAAGCCGATCCTCGTCGAAGGTCCGGCGGGCACCGGGAAGACCCAGCTCGCCAAGTCGGTGGCCGAGATCACGGGTGCGCGGCTGATCCGTCTGCAGTGCTACGAGGGGCTCGACGAGTCCAAGGCGTTGTACGAGTGGAACTACAAGAAGCAGCTGCTCCGGATCCAGACCGAGAAGGGTGAGGGCGGCGATCAGTCCGGCGACTGGACCGACGTCAAGGACGACATCTTCTCCGATGAGTTCCTGCTGACCCGGCCGCTCCTCGAAGCGATCACCGCCGACGAGCCGGTCGTGCTGCTGATCGATGAGGTCGATCGTGTCGAGGTCGAGACCGAGGCACTGTTGCTCGAGATCCTCTCGGACTACCAGGTGTCGATCCCCGAGCTCGGGACGATCGAGGCGAAGCAGATCCCGCTCGTGTTCCTCACCTCGAACAACACCCGAGAGCTGTCCGAGGCGCTGAAACGACGGTGCCTATACCTGCACGTGGACTACCCGCACTTGGAGCGAGAGCGTGAGATCGTGTTGGCGAAGACGCCGGGGATCGGCGAGAACCTCGCCGACCAGGTGGCTCGAATCGTCCGCTCGATCCGCCAGCTCGACTTGAAGAAGTCGCCGTCGGTCTCGGAGACACTCGACTGGGCCCGCACGCTGATGCTGTTGAACATCGAGACGATCGACGAGCAGACCGCCAAGGAGACGCTCAACATCCTCCTCAAGTACCAGACCGACATCGCCAAGGCGGTCAAGGAACTCGACGTCGAATGATGGCTCGCTCGTCGTCCGCTGCGCTTCCTCCTCGCGACGCGTCCGGCTCGTCGCTGGCGCTTCCCTCGCCGGCGTGCCCGGGCTGTTCGACCGGGATGGGCCCCGCGTGACCAACGCTGCGACGCAGCCGGCCACCGGGGGGCCGGGCGGCATGCTCGAGTTGCTCAACGGGTTCGTCGTGGAGCTGCGCAACGCCGGGCTGCCGGTCAGCCTGACCGAGAACCTCGACGCGATGGAGGCGGTGCAGCACATCCCGCTCGAGGATCGTGAGGCGTTCAAGTACGCGCTCGGCGCGACGCTCATCAAGAACCACGCGCACTGGCGCAGCTTCGAGACGGTGTTCGAGGTGTACTTCAGCCTGCGCGGGCCCGAGTACAAGATCGCTGAGGACGGCGATGGCGACACCGACATCGACGAGCTGTGGCGCCAGATGCAGGATCTGCAACAGCAAAGCGAGGGCAAGGGTCAGGGCGGGATGGACGCCCTCACGCCCGAAGAGATCGCCCAGATGCTGATGCAGGCACTGATGAACGGCGATCAGGGCCTGATGCGAGCGATGGCCAAGCAAGCCGTGCAGCGCTTCGCCGGCATGGAGCCGGGTCGCCCGGTCGGTGGTACGTACTACTTGTACCGCACGCTGCGGAACCTCGATCTCGACAACATGCTCGACAAGATGATGGACGCCACCAGAGACGAGATCCCCGGTGAGATGACGCCGTTGGAGGAGCGCCTCGAGAAAGAGGAGTACGAGGACCGCATCGAGAAGTTCAAGGGCGAGATCGAGGCCGAGATCCGTCGTCGGCTCGTGGCCGACCGGGGCGCAGAGGCGATGGCCAAGACGCTGCGCAAGCCGCTGCCCGAAGACGTCGAGTTCGTGCATGCGTCGCGCGACGAGATGGTGTCGTTGAAGAAGGCGCTGTATCCGCTCACCCGCAAGCTCGCCGCCCGTCTGGCTCGCAAGCGCAAGCACGGCCGCAAGGGCCCGCTCGACTTCCGCAACACGGTGCGTCACTCGCTCAGCTACGGGGGCGTGCCCGCCGAGCCGAAGTTCAAGTACCCGCGTCCGGCGAAGCCCGAGCTGATCGTGATCGCCGACATCTCCGGGTCGGTCGCTGCGTTCGCCCGCTTCACGCTGATGCTCGTGTATGCGATCCAGAACCAGTTCTCGAAGGTTCGGTCGTTTGTCTTCATCGACGGCATCGACGAGGTGACCGACTACTTCAAGTCCACGGAGGACATCCAGGAGGCGATCCACCGGGTGAACACCGAGGCCGACGTGGTGTGGGTGGACGGTCACTCCGACTACGGCCACGCCTTCGAGGTGTTCTGGGAGCGGCACAAGAAGGACGTCGGCCCGAAGGCGACCGTGCTGCTGCTCGGTGACGCGCGGAACAACTACCACGCGAGCCAGAGCTGGGTCGTGAAGGAGATCCAGCAGAAGGCTCGCCACGTGTACTGGCTGAACCCGGAGCCCAAGAGCTATTGGAACACCGGCGACTCGATCGTGGGGGAGTACGGCACGTACACCGACGGTGTCTACGAGTGCCGCAACCTCCGCCAGCTCGAAGGCTTCGTCGAGAAGCTGGCCTGACCAGGCCATCGAACCGTGCGTCTCCCGGCCGAGCATCTCGAACTGCTCGACGGTCCGCACACGGCGGTGCTCGCCGTCCTGATGGCCGCCGGGCGGCCGCAGGCGTCGCCCGTGTGGTTCCTGCGCGAGGGCGACGAGATCTTCGTCAGCTCACGTGCCGGCGGCTGGCGCGAGCGCCACGTGCGCGAGCACGGTGCGGTCGCGTTGACGGTGTTCGATCCGGCGAACCCGATGAGCTACGTCGAGGTGCGTGGCGACGCGCAGGTCGAGGACGATCCGACGGCGGCCACCCGCGATGCGGTCGTGCGCAAGCACGGCTACGACGACGGCTCGGCGTTCGACCCACCGGGAACCCACCGGATCACCATCCGCATCACGCCGGTCGCTGTCCACGGCCGCTGAACGTCCGGCCGTCGATCCGTCGGAATTCGCGCCGGGTCGTCGCGGTTGATGCCGACATGGTGGGCCTCGACGTTGCAGCGGACTACGGCCGACGCAACGCCGTCCCGCCGGAGGTCGTCGTGTGGGTGACGCCGACGAAGGTCGTCGCCAAGGTCGACGTCGCCGGCTGACGACCCGGTGGGTCAGCCGGTGAACCAGACGGCGGCGAAGGAGACGCCGGCGACGCCGAGCCACGAGACGGTGCCGAGTGCGAGTGGGCGAATTCCGAGCGACCGGATGCGACCCAGATCGACCGAGGCCCCGAGCGCGACCATCGCGGCCGCCAGCATGAGGCCCTCTGCCGTCTTCGCGGCGTCGAGGAACCAGTCGGGCAGGGCGCCGGTCGTCCGGATCAGCACACACGCCAGGAACGCTGCGACGAACGGTGGGATGTAGGCGGGGAGCCGCGCGTCAGTTGCGTCGTGGCCCGCGAGGCGGCGTGCCGCCCGCAGGTTGACCAAGGTGACGATCGGTGCGAGCAACAAGATGCGCGTGAGCTTCACCGCCACCGCAACCGCCAGGACGGCGGTGCCACCCGCCGATGCGGCAGCGACGACCTGCGCCGTGTCGTGCACACTCGCACCGACCCAC
>JBCBDK010000208.1:0-7008 GCA_038529675.1 Actinomycetota bacterium | reverse complement strand
GGTCTTTGCCCGACCCGATCTCGAGGAACACGCGAACGCACTCCTGCCGGCGCTGCTCCCGCTGTACGCCCAGCTCAGCCCCGACACCTACGGCGGCGCCGCGCTCCTCGGCGTGGACGGCGTCTGCATCATCGCCCACGGTTCCTCGAGCGCCGAGGCGATCCGCAACGGCATCGGTGTCGCCCGCGACATGGTCGAGGCCGACATGGTCGGCGAGATCGCCAGCGCCATCCGTTCCTGAGCCTGCCGGCGGACTGCTCCTTGAGCCTGCCGGCGGCCCGTTCCACGGCCACGGAGGCCGGTATCCGTTCGATCCGAGGCTTCCATCGGTCCGCCCGCTCATCGGTAAGCTCGTCGGCCATGCCCGCCGAGACGCACGTGAACCAGGGTCCGATGGACCGCGACGAGATCCTGCAGATCGTTCGCGACCGCCTCGCCGACATCCTCGAGATCGAGCCGTCCTCGATCGCCGAGGGCCAGTCGTTCGTCGACGATCTCGACGCCGACTCGCTCGCCCTGATCGAACTCGTCGAAGCGCTCGAAGAGGAGATCGGCGAGCGAACGGTCGGATTCCGTATCGAGGACGAAGACCTCGAGGACCTGAAGACGGTTCGCGACGCCGTCGACTACGTCCACGAGCGGGCCAAGGGCTGACGGCTCGGGCTGCCGCCGCAT
Source organism: Actinomycetota bacterium (assembly GCA_038529675.1). Taxonomy (GTDB): domain Bacteria; phylum Actinomycetota; class Acidimicrobiia; order Acidimicrobiales; family Ilumatobacteraceae; genus Ilumatobacter_A. The sequence continues at coordinate 6,333 of JBCBDK010000208.1, read as the reverse complement.
GGCCGCCGCCGACGAGAGCCCGTCGGACCTGTCGCAGCTCGCCGCTTCGATCGGGCACGACTTCGCCGACGTCTCGCTGCTCGAACGGGCGCTGCGGCACCGCTCCTGGTGCGCCGAACATGGCGACGTCGTCAGCAACGAACGACTCGAATTCCTCGGCGACGCCGTGCTCGGTTGGGCCGTCGCCGACCTCGCGTTCCACCGGTTCGGCGACGAGGCCGAGGGCAGGCTGACGGAGCTCCGCAAGGCGGTCGTCAACGCGGCGGCGCTCGCAGAGATCGCCGAAGCCATCGGGGTCGGACCGCATCTGCTGCTCGGCAAGGGTGAAGCGTCGGCCGGTGGAGCGACGAAGCCGTCGATCCTCTCGGACGCGTTCGAGGCGATCCTCGCGGCCGTGTACCTCGACGGCGGCGTCGACGCGGCGTTCGCAATGGTGGAACGCCACGTCGCACCGCACCTGGCGTCGTCGATCGACCGCCACGATCGCCTCGACCACAAGACCGTGTTGCAGGAACAGTGCGCACAGGCGGGCGTCGGCGCCCCGGACTACCGGGTGACCTCGGTCGGTCCGGATCACGCGAAGGTCTTCACGGCGACCGTGCTCGTCGACGGCCGCGAGATCGGCCTCGGGACCGGCCGTTCGAAGAAGGCGGCGGAGCAGGCGGCAGCCGCGGACGCGACGTCGGTCGCCGCCGACGCACCGGCGCCGCCGACCGCGTGAGCAGGCAGCACGGTGCCGGAGCTCCCCGAGGTCGAGACGGTTCGACGAGGTCTCGCAGCCCGGCTCGTCGGTCGGCGGATCGAGCACGTCGAGGTGGGGCGCGAGCGGGTGGTGCGGCGCACGTCGCGCGACGAACTCATCGCTGGGCTCACCGACACGGTGGTGCTCGCAGCGAACCGCCGCGGCAAGTACCTGCTGCTCCCACTCGACTCGGGCGACGAGCTGATGATCCACCTCCGGATGAGCGGGCAGGTGCTGCTGGCGCAGGCGGGGTCGGAGCGGCCGCCCCACACCCACGTGGTGATGCACCTCGACGACGGCAACGAGGCCTGGTTCGTCGACCCCCGCACGTTCGGTGAAGTCGTCGTGTTCGACCCGGACCGGGTCGGCGAGGTGCTGCCCGAGGTCGCCAAGCTCGGCGTGGATCCGATCGCAGAACCGTTCGAGCTCGCACCATTGCGCCGCACGCTGCGATCCACGCGCCGGGCGCTCAAACCGCTGCTGCTCGACCAGCATGTGATCGCCGGCGTGGGCAACATCTACGCCGACGAGATCCTGCACCGGGCCAAGCTTCGACCCGACCGACCGGCGAACACACTCGACGCCCGCGCCAGCCGCCGGCTGTACGACGCCATCCTCGACGTCCTACGAGCGGCGATCGATGCGGGCGGGTCGACGCTCGCCGACGCGCAGTACGTCGACCTGATGGGCGACGGTGGCTCGTACCAGGACGACCACCGGGTGTACGCCCGAGCGGGAGAGCGGTGCCTCACATGCGGCCGAGGCTGGATCCGCCGCACCGTCTCCGGCGGCCGCAGCACCCACTTCTGCCCCGTCTGCCAACGCTGACCGCGCACGGCATCGGGCAGGCAGCCACAGCGCCGAGCGACTCAGACGAGGCTGAGCTGCTGCGTGAGTCGTTCGAGTGATTCGAGGACGTCGTCGGTCGTCGTCTCTCGGCCGAACTCGTCGGCTCGGGGGACGGAGCGATCGGGCGGTGATCCGGATCTCGCCCCCGACACCGTGTGGCTGCCCATCGCCGGCGGCGGCGTGCTGACCTCCACGGTTCCGTCGGGATGGTGGATCTCGAAACGGTGACCGTTGCCGCGAACCGTCCAACCGGGCAAGTGCAGCACCGAGTGGTGATGGTGGCAGAGCAGGGCACACGTGTCTTCGGCGGTCCGGCCGCCGGTCTGCCACTCGATCACGTGATGTGCGTCGCACCAGGTGCCCCGCAGCGTGCAACCGGGCCAGCGGCAGTGCCGGTCGCGGGCGACGAGTGCGAGGAACAGGTTGTCGGAGACGAGCCGGTTCTCGTGACCGAAGTCGAGAATCGAGCTGCCGGGCCCGGTGATCACCCGATGGATCCCAGCGTCGCAGCACATCTGGCGGATCGATGTGGCATCGATCATCGTGCCGGCGTGTGAGTGACCGGGCGCAACGCCGCCGTCGGTGATCGTCTCGTACGGCACGGTCGCCAACACGCGAGCGTTCGACCGCCCGCCGGTGATCTCGCCCTTCGATGCGGCGGTGGCGAGTTGCGTGAGAGCGTCGGCGCAGCGTTGTTCGCGGCTGCGCTGGGTCTCGTCGAAGGCGGACTCCGAGATCACGGCGTCGAGCGTCGTACGTACGGTGGCTGCGGACGCCGGGTCGAGCAGCCCGTCGATGCGGGTCATCCCCTCGTCGACGTCGGTCATCCGCAGGTACCGCTTGGCCCGGCGCCGCTCCGCACGGTCGGCCTCACCGTCGGGTCGCTTGGCGGCGCGCCACTGCTCGGTTCGTGCTCGGACGTCGTTGAGTGGTGCGTCGGTGATCCGATCGATCAGTTCCCGGTCGACCGCCTCGACCCCGGCGGCACCGACCGCTGCCGCCGCCTTCTCGGTGGAGATCGCGCCGGCAGCGACTGCTTCGGCGAGCTCGTCGGACCGAGCCATCGCCTCTCCGAGCTCGGCTGCGGTGCGGTTCTTCCGGGTGGACGTGCCGGTCTCCTTGCCGAGCCACTCGGCGGTGTCGCGAGCGCCCGTGCCGATGAAGGCGCCGCGACGGTCGGCGTCGTGCGTGAGCCGAGCGAGCTGAGCGGAGAGCTGTGACTCGAGGATCTTCAACTCGGCGAGCCCGTCACGCAGCTCGGACGGTGACAACTGGTCGGAATCGAGCGCACCCAGGTCGGTCATCACGTGCCCGAAGGCGTCGAGAACCGGCCGGATCGACATGCGTCAACCGTATCGAAGATACGTTCGATCAGCAACGTAGAGTCGAAAATATGTTTGTCCAGTCTCGAAACTCGTCAACGGGATGCGCCCGAGTTGGTGTCGAGACTCGGGTCGGGCGACGGCACCGACATCTAGCGTCGCCGAGTGATGCGCCGAGCCCCGCTCTCGCTCGTCCCGGAGGACGACGACCCACAGTCGATCCAGGTGTTCGCCAACGGCGCGATCGGTGACGAACCGACTCGGTTCCTCATCGACACGGGAGCCACGACGTGCGTCGTTCCCGCGACGGCAGCGACCAACGGCCTCGCAGCTGCAATTGCGTCCGCTGGTCGAGGCGCCTCGGGCACCGTCGCCGACGGCGATGTCGTCGTGCTCCCCGAGATCCGAGTCGGCGACCTGGTCGCCGTCGACGTCGAGGCCGACCGGCTCGCATCGGCCCCACCGCATCCGCTGCTGGGCATGAACGTGCTCGGTGCGCATGCGTGTCGGTTTCGATTCGCGGCGGGTCGCATCGAGTTCGACGCTGCCCAACCCCACTCCGTCGAGCCTCGACGACCCAAGGACGACGATGACGTGCTGCCCTTCGTGGATCTCGCGGTGGGCGGATACGAGCTGAGTGCCTGCTGGGACACCGGAGCGAGCCGCACGGTCGTCGCTCGGAGTTGGGCCGAAGGCCATCCGGACCTGGTCGAGATCGATGGTTCCTCGACCGGGCACGACAGTGCAGGAGTTGTGATCGAGGCGGCGACCGGCACGTTCGCCACCTGTGCGATCAGCGGGGTCGAGTTCGGTCCGAGTCCGTGTGTCGTGATCGACCTCGATGCCCTGAACCGGCACCTCGCGTCGCCGCTCGAGATCATCATCGGGGTGCCGTTGATGCGGGCCGCCGACTGGTGGTTCGACTTCCCGAACCGTCGGTGGTTGGTCCAGCCTGTCGACTCGGGCGGGGACTGACCTGGCACGAATCACATGCTTGTGGTCTGCGCCCTCTCGCGGGCAGTAGCGTGGGAGCCGCTGTGTTTCTCAAGAGCCTGACCCTGAAGGGATTCAAGTCGTTCGCGGACTCCACCTCGATGACGCTCGAACCCGGCGTCACGGTCGTCGTCGGCCCGAACGGGTCGGGCAAGTCCAACGTCGTCGACGCGATGGCGTGGGTGCTCGGCGCCCAGGCGCCCAAGGCGGTGCGCTCGCAGAAGATGGACGACGTCATCTTCGCCGGCACGGCGTCGCGCCCGGCGCTCGGCCGCGCCGAGGTGTCGATCACGATCGACAACAGCGACAGCACGCTCGGCGTCGAGCTCAACGAGGTCACGATCACCCGCATCCTGTTCCGGACCGGCGAGTCCGAGTACATGATCAACGGCGTCCCGTGCCGACTCCTCGACGTCCAGGAACTGCTCTCCGATGCCGGTGTCGGGCGCCAGCAGCACGTCATCGTCAGCCAGGGTCAGATCGACGCGGTGCTCAACGCCCGGCCCGAGGAGCGGCGGGCGATCATCGAGGAGGCGGCGGGCGTCCTCAAGTTCCGCAAGCGCAAGGAGAAGGCCGAGCGCCGCCTCGATGCGACCGAGGCCAACCTGCTCAGGGTCCAGGATCTGCTGAGAGAGGTCCGTCGCCAGCTGCGCCCGCTCGAACGCCAGGCCAAAGCCGCCGAACGTCACGGCGAGGTCGTCACCGAACTGACAGCGCTCAAGACCTTCGTCGCCGGCCGCGAGATCGCTGGGCTCCGCACGCGACTCGAAACGCTCGCTGCGTCGAAGATCGAGTCCGGAACCGCCGAGGGAGAGCTGAAGTCCGCCCTCGCCTCGCTCGACACTGCGGTCATGTCGGTGGAGTCACAGCTCACCGCTCGGGGCGCGAGCGATGTCGGCGATCAGTTGCGCCGTGTCGAGCAGATCCGGGAGCGTGCGCGCGGGCTCGGCGCGGTGCTCGCCGAGCGGCGGCGGTCCCTCGAGCGCGACAAAGGCCAGCTGATGGACGCCGACCTGATCGCCAACCTCGAGGCAGAGGTCGCCGCGTTCCGGACCGAGTTGATCGATGTGGTCGCCGAACTCGAGACCTTCGAACCGGCAGCAGCCGCCCTCGCAGACGAAGAGGAGGCCTTCCGCGCCGAGCGCGAGCGGGTGATGGACGCCGTCGGCCCCGACGACGGCTCGGCCAAGGCGGCCAGCGCCGCCGCCGAGGTGCGCGGCGAGCTCCGGTCCGTCCGGGTCGCGCTGGAGCGCGTCGAGGGCGACCTCCGTCGTGCTCGCGAACGTGACGAGTCGCTGCGCCAACGCCTCGAACTCGTCGACGAAGAGATCGTCCGCTTCCGCTCCGAGTGCGAGGAGGCCGGCGAGGTCGAGGGCCCGCTGTTCGAGCGGGTCGCCACGGCCGAAGACGAACTGCAGCGGTCCGCGGCGGCCGCCGAGACCGCGCGCGCCGACCGCGCCGCTGCGGCCGACGTCGCCTCCACCGCCGCCGCTCGCGTCGAGGCGTTGGAGATGGCCCTCGACGCCGCCCGCGCTCGGGCCGGTGCCGAACGACTCGACGGGGTCGACGGAGTACTCGGCACGTTGCTCGACCTGATCGAGATCGACGAGGGATGGGAGCCGGCGGTCGAGGCCGCGCTCGGCGAATCACTCACCGCCGTCGTCGTCAGCGACCCGGCGTCGGCCCGCCGCGCGCTCGATGCGCTCCGGTCCTCCGATACCAGCGGTGCGGTGATCGCACTCGGCGCCCGTCCCCACGGAGCGGCGTCTCCATCGATCGGCGACGCCGTGCGGCCCCACGCCCGCAGCACGAACCCCGACGTCGAGGAACTGCTCGCCGGCCTGCTCGGGCCCGCCGTCCGCGTCGCTTCGGTCGGTGACGCACTCGACGTGGCGATCGCCTACCCCGACGCCGTCGTCGTCACCCCCGAGGGAGACCGATTCGGGCTCTCCGGCTGGCGCATCGGCGCCGCCGGCAGCGGTGCCACCGCCGCCGCACTCGACGACGCCCGCGAGCGCGCCGAGCAGGCCGAGGCCGACCTCGTGACGGCCGTCGAGTCGCTCGCAGCCGCCGACGCCGCGCTCGTCACCGCACGGTCGACGGAGCGCGATCTCGGCCGACAGCTCGACGAGAACGATGCCCGCCTCACCGCAGCGACCGAAGGGCTCTCCCGGGCGCAGGCCGAGCGTCGCGAGATCCAGGCCGAGCTCGAGTCGCTCGCCCGATCCCTCGGTGAGGACGACGAGAACGCCCAGCGCGAGTCGCAGCGAGCAACCGAACTCGCAGCCCTGCTCCCGGCACTCGAGTCTGACGAGCAGGCCGAAGCCGACGCGGCACGTGCCCGCGGCGAGCTGCGCGCCGAACTCGAGTCCCGCGCTGCCGCACTCGCCTCGAAACGCAAGGACCTCTAGGTCCGCAACGCCGGCC
>JBCBDK010000207.1:0-7027 GCA_038529675.1 Actinomycetota bacterium | reverse complement strand
ATCGTCTATAATACGAATGCGCCGATGGTCCCGACGAGGTGCACTGGATGGTCGTCGGACGCGCCGAGACCACCTCACACGAGGAAGCGGCCAAGTCGTACAACCCGAAAGAGGAGTACTACCGCCGGCTCGAGGCGCAGGGGCACAGCGCGCCGATGCAGCAGTTCTCCGGCCCCGCCTGATCGCACGTCGACGACGTCGGTCGCCCCCGGTCAGCGCCGGGCGCTCGTCAGGTCGGCGCGTGCTGGAAGTCAGCGGTTTCAGCGGCCTCGCCGAGCGGTCGCGGCCGACCGGTGTAGAAGCCTTGCACGAATCGGCACCCCAGGTGGGCGACGACCTCGAGTTCCTCGCGCGTCTCGACGCCCTCGGCCAGCGCGTTCGCATCGAGCGCCTCTGCGAGCCCCATCACGGCCGACAGCAGTTGCTGTGCACGAGCGTCCTGGTCGATGCCGACGACGAGTGATCGATCGATCTTGATGAAGTCCACGTCGAGTTCGCGGAGCCGGCCGAGGTTCGAGTAGCCCGTTCCGAAGTCGTCGACCGCCACGGTGATGCCGGCGGAACGAAGATCGGCGAACACCGGAGCTGCCGTGCGCACGTCGTCCATCAGTGTCTCCTCGGAGACCTCGATCGCGAGTCGTGCGACATCGACGCCGGCAGCGGTCGCGGCGGACTGCATCCTCTCGATCAGATCTGGCGTGACCAGCTGAGCCGAGAAGAGGTTGATCCCGATCGATGTGGGGCATCCGGCGCGCTCGAAATCGGCGACGGCTCGGGCGGCTGCCTGAATCGTCCAGTGCCCGAGGGCGGTGGTGAGCCCGGCCGACTCGACCGCAGCAAGGAACACGCCAGGCGCAAGAACGCCTCGGGTGGGGTGGTTCCAGCGCAACAGCGCTTCGAGACCGCGTGTGCGTCCGTTGGCGACTTCGATCACCGGCTGGAAGAACAGCTCGAACTGATCCAACTCGATCGCCCGCGTCAGTTCGTCCTCCATGACGGCCCGTTCGATCAGCGCCTCGTTCGCGACGTACCCCGTTGCCGATGTCGGCTCGTCGACGTCGTGACAGACCACGGCGAAGCCCAAGGCCTCCCCTGACCAGGTGCGCAGGGCTGAGTACGACGCAGCGACGAACCGTTGGTCGCCGGTGTGTGGTGCCGTCAGGACGTAGCGGGTCTGGTACCGCCCCGTCGTCACGAGCGATGTGCGCACCTGCTGGCGGAGCTCGTCGCGGAGTTCAGGATCGATACCGGTGTACAGATCGAGCGTGCCCGCAGGGGTGTCGTGACCGAGCCCGAAGAACGACCGAGCGGCTGCGTTGATGTACGTCGGTCGGAACGTCTCGTCGGTCACGGCGATCATGTCCGTCGACGAGTCCGCGATCGCCACCAACTGCTCGACGATCGTGTCCGCTGTCGCCAGCGACGCCGTCGGCGGTGTCGATGGTGGCGCAGCCACCTCGCTCGGCCCGCTGCTCATCGCTCGCCCCGCATATCGTCAAGAGGACGCCTCAACTCGTGAGAAGGTCGCGAGATTCTCGACATGGCGGGACGCAGGGACGGGGCGTACTCGAGTCGCAGCTGGGTCAGGCGACCGGAGGCGGGAGCGCGACACCGACCGGTCGGGGCATCCCCCGGGTCATGTCGAACAGGCCGAGGTCGCGCTGGTACTCGAACACGCGGTTCGCCTCGTGGTCGTACACGGCGAGGAGTTCGATCGAGCCGGTCGGCTTCCAGCCGATCTTCTCGACGAAGCAGCGGGCCCGCGGTGAGTCCTCGGGGACCCAGCCGACCATCCGGGCGGTGCCGGTCGAACGCGCGTCGTCCTCCATCCGCGACACGATGGCCGCCGCGGCACCACATCCCCAGTTCGTCGGGTTGATCCAGAGGTCGTTGACCGCCATGCTCGTCGCGTCGTGACGGGTGGCGACACCCCAACCGACGATGTGACCCGACAGTTCGGCGACGTAGGTGTCAGTGTCGTCGCACAGGACGGCGTCGGTGCACTCGGCACGGCGGTCAGCGTCGAAGTCGTCGCGGGCGAACGTGGCCGCGGAGAACATGTGCTTGAAGCCCTCGCGCCATGCGACGGTGTAGACCGCGACCATCGCCTCCTGGTCGTCGAGCGTCGCTCGGCGAACTGTCAACATGAAGGTGATATCGGCGCCCGGCCGCGCGGCCTTGAGTCTCGGCGAGAAGTGGCGGTTGCGCCGTCAACTGATTCGACGGTCATGTGAGCACCGCCGGATGTGCGCCACGGAGACGCGACTGGTGGCTCAGACGGCGAGGAGATCGCGAGCGCCGGTGTCGCTCGACGGGTGGCGCAGCTTCGACATCGCACGCGCCTCGATCTGGCGAATTCGCTCACGTGTGAGACTGAAGTGTTCGCCGACCTCTTCGAGCGTGCGGGGTTCGCCACGGTCGAGTCCGAAGCGGAGCTTGAGAATCTCGCGCTCACGTTCGTCGAGCGGGGCGAGCAGCCGGGTGATCTCTTCGGGCAGCAGTGCGGTGGCGGCGACCTCGAACGGCGACTCGGCCGAGCGGTCCTCGACCACGTCGCCGAGTTCGGCGTCGCCGTCCTCGCGCAGCGGCTCGGAGAGCGAGAGCGGCTCGGCCGCGAAGCGGAGCGCCTCGGTGACCTTGTCCTCGGGCATCTCGACTTCCTTGGCCAGCTCGGACAGTGTGGCCGGGCGGCCGTACTTGAGCTCGAGGCGCGAGCGCGCCTTCTGCAGCCGGGCGAGCGTGTCACCGGCGTGCACCGGAAGCCGGATCGTGCGACCGGTGTTGGCGATCCCCCGGGTGATCGCCTGGCGGATCCACCACGTGGCGTAGGTCGAGAACTTGAAGCCCTTGCGCCAGTCGAACTTCTCGACCGCGTGCATCAGGCCGAGGTTGCCCTCCTGGATCAGGTCGAGCAGCGGGAGGCCTGACGCCTGGTACTTCTTGGCGATCGACACGACGAGCCGCAGGTTCGACTGGACGAACTGGCGCTCGGCCTCCTCGCCTTTGCGGGCCGTGCGACGAAGCTCGCGTTTCTTGGCCGCGGTGAGTTCGGAGCCGCCAGCGTCGAGTTCGGCGATGGCCTCGTTGCCCGCCTCGATGGCCTTTGCGAGTCGGACCTCGTCGTCCTTGGTGAGCAGGGTGTACTGCCCGATGTCGGTGAGGTACAGACGGACGAGATCCTCGTCGTCCCGCTCGACTCGATCTTTGGCCATCGGCGATCCCCTCTCCTCTGCGTTCCCGCGAGGCGTACGTTGTCGTCACCCGGCCGACTCCGCCGCCATGATCCCGATTCGGAGCCCGAGGAGCTGCGAAGATGGTGGCCGGGTGGGGTCACGTTATCGACGGCGCCCTGTCCGCCAACACTCCGACACCGGACCTGCGCTTCGTATCTGGCTTCCAGATGCTGATCGACTCGCGATCGCTTTTCGAGATGGGTCTGACGGTCGCACCGATGACCACATTGCCCGAGCCCAGCCCCGAGTCCGCACCCGACCGGCCACTCCCCGGCGACGAGCAGGACATCGACGTCGTCGTGGTGACGTTGCGGTTCGACGCCGCCGACGAGGCGGCGCTGCTCGCGATCCTGTCGCGCTACATCGTGCTGACTCGTATGGAGCACGGATGTCGCAACGTCGATCTCGTGTCGAGCGTGACCACACCCGGGCGACACCTGGTGATCCAGAAGTGGGACGGCTTCGCCGAGCAGCAGGCCCACTTCGACTCGGCGATGATGGCCGAGATGGCCGAGGCCTGCACCGGACTGCTCGCCGGCCCGCCCGACATCGACCTCTGGTCGGCAACCTCGGCCCACGATCTCGCCTGAGTCTGGGCCACTCGCCGGGTGCCCTGCCGGTCGCCTCGACGTGTCGGTATCCTGGATCCATGTCGAATCCGTTCTTCAACGAGCGCAAGATGGAGCAGGACCGGCGCAACGCCGGTGAAGCCGGGTGGGGTGCCCCGACCGGCATGCCCGGGCAGGCGGCGGGCACCGCCGTGATGGGCGATCAGCTGCTCGGTCAGGCACCGGTCACCGACGGGCCGATCAGTCGCCACGAGAAGGCGATGACGGTCAACGGGACCATCTCGGCCTCGGCCACGCTGCTCATCCTCCTGCTCATCTCCGCGTCCTTCGGTTGGTTCGCGGCGAGTGGTCCGAGCGGGCCCGAGGGCCAGGAGACCTACCAGTTCCCTGCGCTCGCGACGATCGGCATCGTCGTCGGGTTCGCTGCGGTCATCGCTGCGTACTTCAAGCCGACCTGGGCCAAGGTGCTCGGGCCGCTGTACGCCGTCGGCTACGGCTTTGCCGTCGGCGCCATCTCGAAGGGCTACAACACGTTCTACGACGGCATCGTGCTGCAGGCCGCCGGAGCGACCGCAGCGGTCTTTGCGGCGATGCTGATCCTCTACCGCACGGGCGTGATCCGGGTGACCGAGCGGTTCCGCAAGATCGTCATCGGCGCGACGATGGGTGTGATGCTGCTCTACGTCGTGTCGTTCGTGATCGGGCTGTTTGGAGCCGAAGCACCCTTTATCAATGAGCCGAGCCTGTTGGGCATCGGCTTCTCGATCTTCGTGTGTGGCCTCGCTGCGATGAACCTCGCGCTGGACTTCGACCTGATCGAGCGAGGCGTCGCCCAGCGGTTCCCGAAGAGCTACGAATGGGTCGCAGCGATGGGGCTGGTCGTCACGATCGTGTGGCTGTACCTCGAGCTGCTGCGCCTCCTCGCCAAGCTCCAGTCGCGCGACTGATCTACGTCGATCGCCAGCGTGATCGAATAGATCCCCGCCGGAGCCATGACCGTGTCGTCGGCGTTCAACGGTGAGATGCCGTTGCGGGGGAGCCGGCTGAGGGCGTCGGGCTTCTTCCCGTCGACGAGCGTCGCTTCGGCTGACCGCTCAAACCGATCCGCGCGGGCCCGACCGGCGATTGTGGCGGCGAGGTCGGCGCCGCCCGACTCGCAAGCGGGTTCTCGCACGGCTCCTCAGCTGCCCGACAGCCGCTCGCCGACCTCGACAGCTGGCTCTCCACCATGGGGTCCAACTCGGACGGCTCGCCACCACGACACCAGCGACGCGACCTCCACCGAGCCGGCCGAAGTCGGCCAACAGGCCGCCTCGAGAAGACGCGGTGTTCGCTGCGGCAACAGGTTCGAGAACTGGGGACTCAGCCCTTCCTTCTCGACTGTCTGGATTGGAGCACGCTTACCGATGCACGATGATTTGCGAACTCGGCAGGTTGATCGAATTGGGTGGCATGGACCGTGAGAGCTGGTGGTCGTTGAGTGGCACGGGCGCGGCACCCGAAGATGGGGAGTAGCGAAGTCGCTCGCTCGAACCGTTTCACCGCTTCTGGAGGCGATTGATATCGGCCGTCTGCTCGCGGCACGAGTACATTAGTTCACGAGAGTTGCGCTCTCATATGCGCCAATAGTGATCTCACCTTTTCCATCATTCTTGATGTCGCCCTTCCAGTACCACTCGATCAAGTGTGGGCCGTCCGAGTACCGACCGCCAGAATACGTGCAGTTCTTGCTCGTCGAACCGAAGAGCGGCTGCGACCATGGCTGCCATGTACACGATGCCCAGCGACCGTCGATCGCCATGTACAGCTTGAGGAAGTGGAAGTCCTCGCCCGCCGAGTTGGTTCTGACGCTGAAGGTTGTGTCGGTGACGCAAACACGGTTGGACTTCACGAACGTAGAACTCGACTGGGACGTCGCGACGTAGTACTTCTTGTTGTGAATTCCGAGGCATTGCGACGCCTCGACGGATCCGCTCGATGGAAGTGAGAACGCCAGTACTGAGAGAAGCAACGTCATCGCCAAGGCAAGTACCCTTCGTGTCGGACGCGGGCCCGGATTTCGTGGCTCATGTGGGTTCATTTTCATCCTCGATGATGTTGAGCCCACTCACCCGGTCGCTTTGCCGGGGCCCTTGAGTGGATGGTATTAAGACAAAGCCATGCTGTCAACCGTCCGTCTTTAGTGTCAGGAGGTCAGGCACAGGTGGACGAAAGCCGAGGTGAGCATCGGTCAACGAACGATGGCCGACGACACCGTGCGCATCGTCACTGAGCTCTACACGACCGTGGGCGGACGCTCTCGACCGAGCACAGCGAGGCCTTCGGTTGCCGGGACGTGGGTGTGAGCAGGGCCAGATGCAAGGATGGTTGAATGCGGCTCCTTGGCAACCGAACGAGTCCGTGGTAGGGGCAGTGCCCGTCTGGATTGCGGCGGGCGCCGTGGGGTGCCGGTGACGAGCCGAGTATTCGAAGCCGTGCGCGTTGGGGCCCTCGGCGCACTGCTTTCTGCCGTCTTCGTCGGTCTTGCCGCTGCGGCGCTCGCTCTCGAGGCTTGGTTGCCCGTCGCAGCGGCCGTCATCGGGGGGGTGAACGGCGTCCTCTCTGGGTGGCGTGGGATCTACGACTGGTCGTGCCGAGATGGCTTCATCGCGTTCGTGCTCGACTCGACGTGGAGCATCGTGATGACCGCGGCCGCGGTGTTCGCCAACGGTGTCGCACTCGTACAGCGTGATGCCGGCTACGTGCCTCAATTGTCGGAGCGGAAGAACCAGCACGTCCACGAGCGCGGGTTCATGCCGCGCAAGGGATTCGCCATCACCCTCGGCAACGTGATCGGTGGTGCCGGAGACCCTGGCCTGGCCCGGAAGCGCAAGTTGGTGACCGACCACGAGTCGGTCCACTGCTGGCAGGCGCGTTGGTTCGGCCCGCTCTATCCGGTCCTCTACGTCGGTTGGCTGGTGCTCGGCGGTGCGGTCGGGGCCGTGTGGTGGGCCGCCGCCCGACGAGGGGACTCGTTCCCGAAGGTCGTCGAGACCGCGTCGTACTACCTCAACCCGTTCGAGTGGTGGGCGTACAGCCGCCACGGGTACTGGCCGCCGAAGGGCAAGGTGGCCGACATGGGCTGGCAGCGTCCGTGCTGCCGACCCCTCGCCGAGGTCCGCGCCCCGGCGACCGAACCCGCCGGCCCCGTCACTCGCTGAGAACGTTCGGGGTCGGAGTCACTCC